>NZ_LMME01000024.1:0-10648 GCF_001422125.1 Methylobacterium sp. Leaf85
CCCGGTCGCGGTAGCCGTTGCGTTGAACCAGCCGCTCGGCGCTCTTCTCGCCGTGGGCCGCCCCGGTCAGGCCGCCCACCTCCAGTTCCATCAAGCGCTCGGCCGCAAAGCCGATCATCTCGCGTAGCAAATCCGCGTCGGCGCTCTTCTCCATCAGCCCGCGCAGGGTCATGATCTCGTCGGTCATCGGGGGTCTCTCGGGTTCGGGGTTGGAAGTCGCAACCCGACCCTACCCGGCAACCGCCGATGACCACCCTGAAGCTACACCACTGCCTGGGACACGACCTGATTGACGAACTCGGGGCGAAATGAGGTGGCTGTCGATGATGGCCTCGCATCGGCCTTCCCATGCTAGTGCACTGACGCACTCAAAAGGTGCGAGTCATGGCGAAAATTTCGCTGCTTTAGCAGCGTGTTAGCGATGACTGCTATGGTGCATCAGTCGGTGTCAGTGCACTAGCGTGGAACCCAGCCAACAAGAATGACAGCGGCCACACCGACCAAATGTTGCCTGGGTGTTGGCTCAGCGTCGAATTTCATCCGACATGGAACGACCTTTGGCACGGTCTTTGACGAAGGACACGCTGCGTTCGCCCACGGCGAGCCGGAAGCTACCTTTGCCGGTTGGGTTGGCCCGATTGTCATTGGCACCCATGACGGTCCCGACATAGGTGATCGCGCCGGGTGAGAAACGTACGTTCCGCGGCGAGGAACCGGTTGTGTTGTCGGCGCGTCCGACGACAATCCATTTGCCGGCGACCAAGCGTAGGACGATAGCCATCTGGTCCATCCCGTTACCGGTCGCGTCGTATTGGTATTCGACGAAGGCTACGGCCTCGTCAGTGCCTGCGTCTGGCTTGCCATGAAATAGATGCACGCCCTGATCCAGCGATTTGATCGTGCACGAACCCTCTCCGGCCTGCGTGTAGCAGGGGATCTTCGTGGCCGCCATGTAAGCGGCCAGGGCGGGCGCGGCGGGGCCTACCGGCGCGGCAAACGCATGGGTAATCCCGGTAGTAAGGCCGAGGAGGGCGCAAGCGACGCTTCTGGCGAAAATCCTGTTCATGGTGGTGCTCCGTACCTGCATTCGCGCGGTGGTGGCATAGATGCCAGGACACGGTGTCAGCGGGAAGCGCCAAGCTTCATTCTGGTCAATGGACGCTTACTGACGTTCAGCCATCAGGTGATGTTCCTCCGCGAAGCGCGCACGTCCTGACCGTTCCCGCATCTTCGGGAAGATGTTGCGCGACAAGACCTCCTCGGGCACCTTGCCGAAGCCTTCGAGCAGCTCGGACCGTCACGCTTGCCGGCCCGTGGCGTCTTCGCTGAGGTCCCTGAGGATGACGTTCCAGTCAGCGTCCTTCACTCATGGTCATGA
This sequence comes from Methylobacterium sp. Leaf85, assembly GCF_001422125.1. Lineage (NCBI taxonomy): Bacteria > Pseudomonadati > Pseudomonadota > Alphaproteobacteria > Hyphomicrobiales > Methylobacteriaceae > Methylobacterium > Methylobacterium sp. Leaf85. The sequence goes on from NZ_LMME01000024.1 coordinate 1,379, forward strand.
AGGGCGTCCTCGACGCGCCGGTCGGCGATGTCCGCGATTATCATCGCGTCCTTAGGGTCGGCCCGGGAACGCGTGAAGCGGCCGGTGAACTCCAGGGTGATGGCAAGGCTCTCGTGCGGATCGTGGATGGCAGCGATCTTCAGCTCGGGCAGGTCGAGACCCTCTCCCAGCATGTCCACGCACACGACGATGCGGTTCTCCCCCGCCCCCAAACGCCGTAACGATTCCCGTTGCTCCGCCTGCTTCAGGCCGCTGTGGAGCAACACCGGCCCGCGTTGCGAGGCCAGCCCGGCGTTGATGCCCAGGATCGCACAGGCCCGCGCCTTGTCGTCCGCTCGGGCCATGATGTGGTGTCCAAACCCAGGCCCGAGGCCGGCTTCGAGGTGATCGATGGCCGCGCAGACGATCGCGAAATGGGCTTCCTCCTGGTTGAACTCGTCGACCACGAGGAAGCCGATGGGTTTGAAGTAACCCTCCGCCTGAGCCTTCCGCAGCGTATGCCCCGCCCATGCCGTGGTGCTGCATTTCGACGGCAAAAGCCGGAGCCAGGCTTTGAAGCGCACTCGCCACGACCAGTCACTCCGTCCCGGGCTGCCGCCGCTCAGGCGCACGGCGACAGCCGCCACGGCACGACGACGTTGTTTGCCGTCCTAGACGTCGTGGAAGGCACGGTGCTCGACCGCGGCATGCCGCGCCATCACCACGGCGAATTCATCCGCTTGCCGAGATGCTGTCGTATTCGACCGCATTCGCCGCTGGGCTACCGGCTGCGCGTGTCACCTTCCCAAAACTGACCTTCGGGCTACCCGTAAGCGCGATCTTGCAGCAGCTTATCAAGTGGCTCGGTCCAAAGGTGCCGGTCGGTTCACGCCGTCACCGCTTAAGGCAAGCCAACGACGCTCCGATCAATGATGTAGATGGATGTTCCCCACCTTGATTCGGCGGCGAATTGATTTCGGCCCCGATGGGCAATCATGAGATTTTTTATCTATTGCGGATCAAATCGAATCGCCATTAAAATCATACCAATATAGCCCTGTAGCGCAAGAGTCTTTCCTTATGCTCTGCTTATAATCGACGAACTAAGGGGGAGAACAATGCCGACAAATATCGTACTCATCGCCGCCTTGTCGATGGCTGCGTTCGGAGGCCTCGACCATGGTGCATCGAAATATGGATTAGATAATGGGCTAGAAGGAGAAAAAATATTGGTCAACTTTGGCTCTAAACCAAACCGTCGACAAAGAATAAACAATTTTGGAAATATCAAGTCGCTTATCAGTCGTATCTATTTGACCAATCTATATGGTGTACCGTCAAGCTCGGCGTTTGCGGAGTTCTGCAGTTCAGAGGAAATGAAACATGTTTACTTGACGTCAAAGAACATGGCTGAGGCATATGAAAAGTCAAAGTCCATTCGCGGCGAGGGCAGAACCTGCTCGCCAACCCGAATGGACCTTAGAGATGACGAAGTCTCTTACTTCGTTCATAAATCAGTTTCACCACAGATCATCGCTGATAAATTAAAGCGGATTGAGAATAGTAAGGAGGAAATTGAGAGTTTAAAAATACACGACCTTGCATTAGTCGGAAGATCTGTAATTACATCATTAGATTTATATAATGTCATAGAATTACGTCTGCCGGGCAGTGTCGCTTATGAAGATATGGCCCGCCTTCTTTCAAAGATCTCCTACAAAGGCTTCCGTGAGAGCTCCGACGGCTTCAACGAGCTCATTTTCCAGATCAAGGCTTGATAGATATAGGAGGATCAAATGCCCCAGATTAAATTTAATTATTATAAAGCTGAAGATCCTCTAGATCCTCTAGATACAGGTCATTTGAACGTCACTGTTCCAGGTACCGATGGAACGCAAAGAAAAGTTGGAATGAACACAGAAGGCGGCAACAATCTTACGTATTTGCTGCCCGTGCCTTACCTAAACGATGGAAAAGTAAAAATTGAAGATGAATATACTGACGAGTTTGATTCGATTCCAGTCGACGTCACACAAGAGCAATTGGATAATATCAACAACTACATTGCTTCACGCATAGATAAACCCGACAACTATTGGCTGGCAGGGAACTCATGCCGCACGTTTGCTCAAGACATATGGCAGATGGCCGGCAAGCAGGGGGAGCTGGTTCAGCAATGGGATGGACTAAATCCTGAAGATCGATCCCCCGTCCTTTACAATCAGAATGACCTGCCTGATTTCAATGAATACGCAACGCAAATAAGCGAGACCATCTCATCGAACGTGTACTCTGTGTTGAACTACGCAACCGATCAGGCCTTGAATGCAGCAATAAACTATGTGCTTTCGAACTATCTCAACAAGGACATGCCGATACCGCTGCTCAACAAGAGCTTAAGCATGGTATTTTATTATAATGAAAACAGGCTCCTGGCCGATGGTTCAGGTTGGTCGCCACCGACAACACAGGATCGCCTCAACCTGTCGCCGCTCGGGTTTGATTGGTTCGTTAGCCCAACCGATAATCAATTCTTGTATAAACAGCCCAACACCATGTCTCCATACATTAACCAGCAGTATGACTTCAGCATAACGATGGATGGGTTCGAGTATCATTTCGATGATTACGGCAACCGATATGTAACTGAGGCTAAGCCGGTTGTTCTCGATCTAAACGGGAACGGTATCGAGATTGCGCCTAAATCGTCTTCGCACACTTATTTTGATATTGCTGGAGACGGCTACCAGCATCGGACGGCTTGGGCCGGGCCGGGAGACGGGGTCCTGGTATTTGACATCGATGGAGACGGTCGAGCAACTCACCGGAAGGAGATCGTCTTCACGGACTGGGATCCGACTGCCACAAGCGACATGCAGGCGCTGGCGAACGTTTTCGACACCAATCACAATGGCAAGCTCGACGCTGGCGATGAGCGGTTCGCCTCGTTCAAGATTCAGGTGTCGAACGCTGATGGCACACAGACTGTGAAGACGCTCGCGCAGGCCGGTGTAAGCTCTATCGATCTGACCGTAGATAAGACCGTGAAAACCTTCACGGATGGCTCATCCATTGACGGGCAGTCCAGCTTCACGAGGACCAATGGCACACGCGGCACGGCTGCAAGCACGACCTTCAGCTATGAAGCCGCAGCTCATCAAGTCGACGCGAAATCGATCCTGAATCCTGATGGATCGACAAGCATCGTCAGCAAGGCATTCAATATCGATGGTAATCTTGCCTCGGAGATAATATCGACTTCCTCTGCGGACGGATTATCAAAAACGATCCGGTTTGATCATGATGGCGATGGGGTCATCGATAGCGTGCAAAATAGCGTCACCGTGATTCATTCCGACGGCGCCCAGACGAACACTCTCTCCGAGCAGAGTGCGTCTGCCGTTCTACTTAGCCACGCGACCAAATATATAAGCGCAGATGGGAAAATCAAATTAAGCCTGTACGATAGTGACGGGAACGGCACAATAGACCAGCGCGAGATAGACACGACACATGATGACGCGAGTAGGTCCATTACAGTGACAAGGTTGGATTCAGATGGGTCCATATCTGAGAGCGTTGTGCATGTCGTTTCGGCCGACGGGCAGATCGGTACAACTCAGGCTGATTTTGATGGTGACGGAATAGACGATCTCATCCGAGTCGATTGGACCGTGATCAACGAAGATGGTTCCCGTACTCAGACCATCACTGACACCGATGCCGCTGGCTCGTTGCTCACCCAATCAGTCAGAACATTTGGCGCGGATGGAACATCTCAAATCTTCAAGGCAGATCTCGATGGAGATAATGTATACGAACGGACCCAGATCTCTACGATTTCAAGTGACGTCCATGGGACTACCACGATCCAGACGAACTTGAATGCCGATGGGTCTGTGTCGTACACACGGATTACGAATATTGCTGCCGACGGCTCGACAACGATAAGCGTTCAGGATCCAAGCGGCAGTGAGTCCGCCCACACGCTGATCGGAGACACCGGCGCGAACACGCTCGTCGGCAACGATGGCATCGAAATCCTGAATGGGGGGGACGGCCCCGACATACTGAGCGGCCGAGCTGGCGCGGACACGTTCGTGTTCAGCACCAGGCTGGGCACAAGCAACATCGACCACCTCGACGATTTCTCGATCACTGATGATACGATCCAGCTGGGGCGGAACGTCTTCGGGGGCTTGGGCTTGGGGCGGCTTGACGAGACCGCGTTCAAGGAGCTCAGCGCGGGTGCCGTCGATGCCACGGATCGGATCATCTACGACAAACGCACAGGTGACCTGTTCTATGACGCGGATGGCAGCGGCACTGTCTCTACGGCCTTGCAGTTCGCTATCGTCGACAACAAGGCCCATTTGACAGCGGCAGACTTCTTCGTCTGAGTGGAGCTCTATCCTCGTCGGGTCGGTAGCTAGCCGGCGCGGTCGAGTAGCGCCTCCCAAACCGCTCTCCACGGGCTCAAGGGAGGTGCGCTCGAACTGGCGCTACAAGGGCCGGCCACTACACGACGCCGTTGGCCGTTTGGGTTGAAGCTATTCGGCGAGGCGACGAGACGCCGGACTGGATGGCCGACACGCAGCGGCGGCTGGAAACGATCCGCGCCACCAAGGCCGAATGGCAGGCCACTTGGCCTTGGCGGCTTGAACGAGTCGGCTTTGCAGTAACGCATGGAGAAGCTTGAAACCTAACCCGGGACCGAGGCGGTGGACCGCGCCAGCCTAAACGGCCAGATACGCTCAAGCTTGGTCAGCCGACGTCAAGCCTATTCCTATTTTCAGAGATGGAAGGACCCGTTCCCATGAAATTCGTTCTTCTCGTTGGTACTTCCCTGTTCGCTGCCTTGCCGGCCCTCGCGCAGGGCACTCCACCACGTCAGCCCGGAGCCGCCCCCCTCGTCGTGAAGGAACCGAACAGCACCGGCAACGACCGCGAGGTTGTCACTTCGCGCGGTGCCACGGGCGCGGACACGGTCACGTCGGACTCGGCTGCCGGTGGAAACGCCGAGCGGCCCGAGCAGCGCATCCCCAATAGCAGCGCCCGCTAAGGCCGTTCCCAAGACTAGCCGGACCCATCGACACTCCGCCCGCCCGACTTCGGTCGAGGCGGGTCTGGAAAGGGCGTCTCAATCCATTCGAACTGATTGTATCCGCGCATCCAGGCTGACGATCCGCCCTTTCACGATGTCGATGCACGTACAGATTTCAGCGAGTTGCTCGCGGATCTGTCGAAACGCCTCATTGCTCTCCCCTTGAAGGCGGCTGGCATCGGCCAATGCGTCCGATGTATCATCAACCCGCTGGTTTGCCTCGCGAAGTCCCATCCGTCGGACAACGACCTCAGCCTCGATGGCACTCGTCAGAGAATTTTCGACCGCTCTCCTGATTTTCTCCAGAGCTATCAGATTAGCGTTCAAGGTCAGGCTGAGACCTTGCAATGACGACATGGCGTTCAACGCCGTTGGATTGGTCATCTAACACCTATCATTGAAGCGTAGGTTTACTTACTTGCTAAACGCCGAGCTTTCGGCAATCAGATCATCTGCGCCGTAAGGCAGGCGGCTTTCTCGCCCCGGTGCAAGCGGCCTGACTGGCTTCCAAAAGACGGCATGTCGTTGTCGTGTGGTCCCAGTCATTCGGGTCCGGCCTGAAACCCTTGTACCTTTGCCGCGCCATCCGCGATCTCCTCATTCCTCAGGTCTGCCACACTGCCGGCCCAGATGTCAGCCTCAACCCCGACGGCACGCCGCCGCCTCAAACAGCGGCGGGACGAGCCGGTCATTCCGAGCCGCAAGGATCAGCTACGTCAGCCCGGCTTCGACAAGGCAGCTTATCGTGAGCGCAACAAGGTCGAGCGGCTGATTGGACGCCTCAAGCAGTATCGCCGCATCGCGACCCGCTACGAGAAGCGGGCAGCCAATTACCTCGTCATGGTCACCCTTGGCATGACCATGCTCTGCTCACATGACTTTTCAGAGATGCCCTAGCACTACTTTGGCAAAAAGGTATGCTGACCTAGATGTACGCCACAGGCAGGAAAATGGTCTGAGCATTCTGCAATCTCAGGTGCCTCAAACCGGAGGATTTTGACGCCGTTTAAACCTACGCGAAGTTGCATCATTGCTCTTTGGGCAAAAATGCCAAAGTAGTGATAAACCATGAAACCTAATCATCAACTTTGGTTTTGCTGTGATGTCTACTATATAAACGGCCTATGACTCTATACTATTATTAATTAAAAATAAGAAGATATAGTTGATATATAATGCCATATATTGACAAAGGCTATTTATGCATCTATCTTATGATGGCGCTTCGAGGACATTCCTCCAATCCGTCACGTTGAAGTCTTGAAAAAGAAAGACTATAAGTCATGAAAATCAATGTAAGCTGGGCGAGCAATTACTTCCCATCCCTTCTAGGGGATAAAGCTGACATTGCTCTTCAGACTGCGCAGGCTGCAGCAGACAGCTGGGCGAACCATTTTCAGAGTGATGCCGTCCTTGAATTCGTTATTACCGCTAGCAACATCGGGACGCGCTCTACCGCAACTGGCGGTCCCGCATGGGCCTGGAACGGTAAATATTTCACCGCGATACCAGCTACAGAGATGCGGGGTGGCATCAATGTTAACGGATCAAATTGGGATGGTATGGTGACATTCAGCGAGAAGAATGTCTCGACGGACAAATTCTTTTACGATCCAACGGGGAAAACACCAGTCCCCGGCAATCAGTTCGACGCATTCCATATTTTCCAGCACGAATTCGGCCACGCGCTTGGGTTCCTGGAATTCAAAGCCACGGTGGCGGCGAATGGCGCCCGCTTCTTCGAGGGTGAGAACGCCGTGGCTGTCTATGGGAAGCCCGTTCCCCTGGACTGGGCACGAGCGCACGTCACTCTTGGCCGCGAAGATCTGATGGATCCCAATGCGGCAATGGGCCAGCGTTCACCCGGGATCTCGGATCTCGATTTGGCGATGCTGCAGGATAAGGGACTTCCGATCGCAACGGAGCGGGCCGACAGACTTTGGCTCGGCAAAGCCAACGATACCTTCCACGCTTATGGCGGGAATGATCGGATCGACGGAAACACGGGGAACGATCATTTGTTCGGCGGGGCCGGCGACGACGTGCTGATGGGAGGGGCCGGGAACGACGTTCTCGATGGAGGCGCCGGTCAAGACACGGCGGCCTGGGCAGGCGACAGCAAGGGCTATGCGGTCGTCTACCAGGCAGACGCGCAAGCCGACACCCTTACCTTCAAGCACCTCGCGACCGGTGCCATCGATACGATCTCGGGGATCGAGTCCCTCAGCTTCGACAACACCGTGCTCGACATCGCTGGTCTGCTCAGGCAGGTCGAAGGCCGTTTCGGCCCCATCGCGGCCGACAGTCTGGACACGTTCGAGATGGTCCTCACTCCGACCTCGGACGACCCTTTCGTCGCACAGGTTCCGGAGATCGACGGCGCCTTCTCGATGTCGGCGCGGGTCACGTTCGACGATCTGCAGGGGGGCTCCTACCAACGCGTCTTCGATGCCGGCAACGGTCGTGCCAGCGACAACGTCTGGCTCGGCCAGATCGGTCGGGGCAGCGACATGGCGTTCGGGATCTTCGACGGCTCGAAGAGCTACCGCGTCGTCGCCAAGAACGCCATCACCGAGGGCGTCGAGGCGGAGTGGGGAGCGGGCGTGAACGAGACGGGCTGGATGCAGCTCTTCAAGGATGGTGTCCTCGTGGCTGAAGGCCAGGGCGCCGTCCCGCAAGACATCGGGCGTACCAGCAACCTCGTCGGCAAGTCGAATTGGTCGAGTGATACGCCGCTCATCGGCAGCATCTACGACATCACGTTCAAGCAGGACCTGCCCGACATCCATGGTGCCTTCACGGTCAGCGCGAAAGCCACCTTCGACGATGTCGATGGCGGTTCGTGGCAGCGCATTCTCGATATCGGGAACGGTCCGGCCTCGGACAACATCATCCTGACACAGGTTGGCACGTCGAACGACCTGCAGTTCACCATCATGAACGGTGCCAAGTCCTCCAAGATCGTGGCCGAGGATGCGATCGTCGAGGGTGTCGAGGCCGCATGGACGGCCACCGTCGACGAGGCGGGCTGGATGCGACTGTTCAAGGACGGGGAGCGCGTTGCCGAAGGGCAAGGCCTCGTCCCCAGGGACATCGAGCGGACCAACGAGTTCGTCGGGCGCTCGAACTGGGAAAAGGACACGCCGCTCATCGGCCAGGTGAATGATGTAAACATCCGCACCGATATCGAGAACGTTCGCGGAAGCCAGAACGCGGATACGCTGACCGGCGATGCGACGGCCAATGTCCTCGCTGGGGGGGCGGGAAATGACCGGCTTTTTGGAGGCGAGGGCAACGATACCCTGCGCGGAGACGCTGGCTCCGACACGCTGGTCGGGGGAGTCGGCGACGATAGGCTGGTGGTCATCGAGGCGCCGACGCTGGTCCAGGGGGATGCCGGCAACGACAAGCTCTTCCTTCAGGGGGCGGAAACCTTCACGTTCACCGACACGAACTTCAAGGAGATCGAGACGGTCTATGTGCGCGATGCGCTGACCCTCGATATGTCTGGTGTGAGTACGAAAGTCGCGATCGCTGTACAGAATGCCGCAACGACGCTCGCTACGGTGACGGGCACCAAGGGTAACGACACGATCACGGCCGGCGCGGGTGACACGGTCCTTGACGGTAGCACCGGGAGCGACAAACTCTATGCCGGCGCAGGGGCTGATACCTTCACTTTCAAAGCAAACTTTGGACGCGACAATGTCTATGGCTTTGAGTCAGGCGCAGACCATTTTGACGTGTCAGCCCTCGTCAACAGCTTCAATGATATTAACATCAGCGGACTGAATGGCGGAGCGAGTACGCTCATCACCTTCGACGGCGCTGGGTCCGGCAACAAGATCATCCTTCATGATGTCGCCGCCTCGTCGCTGGATGCGAACGATTTCGGGTTCCTCCTCACCTAAGTTCGACTCCCATCCCCTAACCCGAGCCCGGCCGGATCACTCCGCGCCGGGCTTTTTGCTGGCGTCATGCTGGGCGAGGTATGGCAGCCGGGAGCGGACCTCATGCCCAGCCCCGGCCGCCTTCTTGCCTACCTCAAGCCCGACCGGCCAGACCCTAGTGGTCTGAGTTAGAAGTTTGGTTTCAGATTGTGAGTTTGCACCTACGTGTGGGGGATGTCCGCACGGAGGTGCCCGATGGCCCGTGGTCCAAAACCTGCTCCTCTCCATCTGACTGAG
>NZ_LMME01000025.1:0-9332 GCF_001422125.1 Methylobacterium sp. Leaf85
CCCTCGTCAGCCTGCCGACCCTGGCAGCCTGATCCTCCCGGCCCAAGCCGGTGATCGTGGTGGCCCTCAGCGAGCTACACCACGCCAAGGGACACGACCTCCAGTTGTCCGGTCCCCCATCGAAAAGGACGTGCGATGCCGTCATGCCGTCTCCATCGGCATCGTACCCAAAGGGTGGGGGCCAATGAAGCAGGTAAGCGCGGTCAAGGTCACGCGGATAACGCTCGATAAGGCTTCGGGGCCAGGGAGAGCCACATTAGCACCCTACTTGTCCTGGTTCACGTTATCCTTTGTCGATGCATCCGGATTGTCGCGTGCGTACTCCCTGCCGTTGACCTTGACGATGTGTGTGTCGGGATGCTCGCCTCGCTTGATCTCCGCTACCACGTTGCGCCGGGGGACGTTTTGGCGGGACCCGACGTCGTAATGTTCGTTGCGGCCACCCGGGCCATCATTCCTACCCTTTATCTTGGACATAGGCATCTCCTTTGACGAGTTGAAGATAGGACTTCGCCGGAAGGATTCGAGATGCCTTTCCGCATTATGGTAAGCCTGAAACTTCGGGCGTTGGCTCGGAGAGGTGAACCATGCTCGGTAGCCGTAGCGGCAGGGTGGGCGCTACCGAACCTGGGATCACGATTGCATGCGTCCAGGCTTGTCCGTCGGCCGGCGCAGGCACCAGCACTGGCTGCCGCGCTCCCATACCACCCGGTCGCCGCTCAACTTCTTGAACGCCTCGTTGATGCGCTTGTCCAAGGCCCAGTTCCCATTTCCGTTTCGGTAGGTGAGATCCTCCCCCACGTTCTAACGGACGTGTCGTGCGAATTGGTCCTGGTAGACGGGTCGGCCGGTCGCAACCTGGAGCTCAGTCTTTCATGCGGAGAAGACGGTACGCTCCACCTCATACGCCTCTAGGACGGCGTTCACCCAAGATTCCATTCCTCGCTGCTTCACCTCCAGTCTTTGACCATGGATATAGTGCTTCAGCGTGATGGCTTCGGCGAGTTCGGGCACCAACTTTGGCCCCCCCTGGTCGGGTATGCGCTGCCTCCGGTGAGCGAGGATGGCGGATCCGGACCCACCTAGGCCCTGGAGGTCGAGGTAGGTTGATAGCGTGCGCCTGACGTCGTGTCGGACCCATGGCCGGATCCCAAATTTCGCGAATAAGTCTCCCTCTGGACGCAACGTGACGCCATTTCGTTTCGCTGCTTTTTCCTGCCCTCTTAAGCGGGCGAACAGCGACGTTAGGGCCGTTGCCTGCAATGGCTTGTCTGGCTGCCCTGACGGAAACAAGAACCGGCTTTCCGGCTCGGCATCGAATCTGTCGATCACCGCAAGAGCCTTGGGCGGCATCGGCAGGCCATGCGGCACCTCGTGGCCGCCTGACTTCTTCATTTCCTCACCGGACCAGTTCCAGATCTTCCACCCGACTGGTCCGTCACGCCATGGGAGGATTGCCTCACGCCGAGTGCCAGTTAGCGCGCCGACGCGCTGGCCGGTTAGGACGACCGCCCACAGCGCACCCAGCACCGCATCCGAGGTCTCCTTGTTTGTGCCCCCAAGTGCCCGGTATCGCTCAGCCAGGACAAGCGTCCGCACAAGTTCGTCCAGCCTGGGCGTATGGGTCCGTGTCTTGGATTTGTAACCAGTCTGAACCTTGTCTCTCCACCAAGGGTATAGGTTCCCCGAGAGCCCTGCCCGGTGAGAGTGAAAACTAAACGCCCAGTTGAGAGCAGCCTTCACGGCTTCGATGGTGTCAGCCGCGGCCGAGTGCGTTCGCGCCTTCTCGACATCGTCCCGCAGTTTGAGCAGGTCTTCTGAGCGCACTTCGGCGACGCGCATGTTGGTCAGTCGGTCGTTCAAGGACCTACGTAGTTGCCTCTCGAATTGCTTGCCCCAGCTCGGGCGATGCGTTGGCAGCTTGTGTTCGAGGTAGAGTTCGACGAGGTCCTTCCATTGCCATGGTCCTCGGCGGCGACGTTCATCGTCGGTCTGGACCTCCGCCACCTCCGGGAACGCCGCGTCCATGGCAATGGCTAAGTCGCCCGTCTTTGCCATGGCGTGTGCGAACACCTTCAGGTCGACGCTCGGGTCAATGCCTGAGTTGAGATCGAGCTTGGCCCGGGTCGCGGCCTCGCGAGCGGCTGCTACTGTCAGGCTCCCCCCATCCCCCAGACGGAGCGTCTTGGTTCGTGTCTTCAGATACCAAGTGACCGCCAATGGTGTCGTCCGGAGGATAAGCCCGGGAAAGGCGATGTCGGCATGGTCGATCCCGCGGCCCTGGACCTTGCCGCTCGCGACCATCGCCAATGCTCGCTTCACGTCGGCCGCTGTCAATCGCCCCCTCTCTCTCGTGTAGGTTGACACCCGATCCTCCTAAGCTCGATACCACGGCGATACCACACCTGAGAAAGACCCGCAGTCAACATCGGAATATCCAATAAAACGTTTTATCACAACAATTTCAATAAGTTATGTATTGGTGGAAAGTGCGCCTGCGATATCACTACTTTTATCGATCAGCTTCCCAAGCTGAATGTCGTCGGTTCGATCCCGATCGCCCGCTCCAACTAACTCGTTGAAGTATCAGCTTTTCTAACCTTCTACCGCTGATCTCGCGTTCCCCATGTTCCCCGTCGCGTTCCCCAAGGCCTGTTCAGGCCCCGTTCTTCACGGCCCGATGCGCGACCCGAAGATTCGCTACCGCCCGTGATTTTCCGACCGCGCCGCGCGAGTAGCGCTGCGTCGTTGAGGTCTGTGCATGCGCCGCAGCCGACCTGATGTGGTCGAGATCTGCGCCAGCATCCTCAGCTTCCGTAATCGCCCCCGCCCTGGCGTCCATGTTCCAGACATGGTCCGGCACACCTGCGGCCTTCGCGACGATTCGCCATTCGCGCCCGTATGCGGACTCGGCGAAGGGCCGGCCCGCCATCTCGTCGAGGATCAGAGGGCCGACGCGGCGATCAGCCGGCACCTTATCCAGCAAGGCCACCACCAGAGGGCAGAGCTTCAGATCGTGTGCGGCGAAGGCACCCGTCTTCGTCGTTGCCTTCCTCACCACGAGGTCGGCCGCGATATCGGACCATGTGAGGCCATTCACCCACCGGCGCCCGTTCAGGACGATACCCGAGGCCGCTCCGCCTGCAGGGATAGGCCCCCACTCGCCGATGACGTCCTTCTGACGCATCGCCGTCTCGAACTGGATGGCGGTCCCCAGCGCCAGGGATAGCCGGCCCATCTCAAGCGCCTTGGCTATGAAAGCCTCGGCATGGCTCAGCTCCATCGACACCCGGCGTCGAGCCGGCTGCGAGAAGCGGGCATGCTGCAGAACGTCATAGAGGCGCTTGCACTCGGGAAGCTCAGCCATGATGCCGAATGCCAGCATCTCACGGAGCTTCTTGATGATGCCGTAGGCTCGTCGCACACGCTCCGGCCCGCCCAGCTCCTTCGGCTTCTTGGCCGCGCCATACCACCGATAGAAATCGTCGATCTTCAGCGCTGCGAGCGACCGCGTGCCGAAGGCCTTTTCGATGAGCACAAGAGTGTAGGTGTCCTTGTGGCGGGTCGAGTGCTTCAGCCGCTTGAACGGGCTGGCCTCGTCCGTCTGGTAGCGTCGAGAGAGACCAAGGATCGTGCCGTCGAACCGGTTGAGCTCCCGCTTCCGTCCCGACGACCATTCCAGCATCTCTGCCTGAAACCGCATGCAGGCTGCGGAGATCAGACTGCGGTGGCTTTCGTCGTCCCCGGTGTAGGGCAGGCGGACGGTCTCCGGCCGGTATCCGGCTTTCACGAGATCGGCACGGGCGACCCAATAGAGGATATCCGGTCCGGACTTGCGCTTCCGGCGCTTCAGCCCGGGCGCGTTGAGATCAGAGGGCATTGAGGTTCTCCATTCCGTCGGGCGACATCGCCGCGGCGGTAGAGAGACCATAGCGCCGGTTCCAGTAGGCCATGACAGCCGGCCAGTATCTGGCGCCCATCATCGGATCGATCCGGGGCAGCCCATCACGCTCAAGAATGGTCGCTTTCGCTTTCCACTCAGCCGGATCCTGGCTGAGACGGCGGGCCACCTCGGCCTCATTCGGAAACAGACCCTGATCGTGGTGGGGGCGACGCGCCATTGCTTCAGCCCTGTTTCCTGCCCCAGCGCAGCGCGCGAAGGTCGGCGATGTATTTCTCGAAGGCTGCGATGCCTTCGGTGACGTTACCGGGGTAGGGAGAACGATCGGACGCCCCCTCTTTTTCAATCTGTGCACGCACACGTGGCCAGAGATTATCGAAAAGTGGCCAGCAACGAATATGAATGGCTACGACAGTATTCGTCCCATCTTGCTGGACCAAATTACCGTTTTGATCCTGGGAGAAAAACATCGTGCCCGGAAAATTGAAAACGGGCACTTGGTCTGGCCCGTAGCCATCGATGAGCAAAACGCTGTAGGGACCGCGGCTTTGACGCAGGGCTGCGGCTGCCTGCTCTGGTGTAACCCCATGACTGATGAGTGCCTTGACAGCGCTCAGTCTAAGGAGATCAGCGAACTTGAAGGAGATGGGGTGGCCCTTGCCACGGGGGCGATGGGGAAAAAGGTTATAACGCTTTAGATAGTTGCCCACCTGCACCGGGCTCATTCCGACCAAATCGGCGGCAATGGTGCGGTCGAACGCCCATGCCTCGATCTGCAAATGATCCATGACCTATCCCTATAAGACCACAGAGGTCATACGCTGAAACGCAACCGACGTAAAGACCCCTGTGGTCCTACGACTGATTCAGACTTCGAGATCCGAGCTACCACCGCGAAACCATCCGACTTGGCACTTGTGCCGATCAGGCGCACCGAGCGACGGCTCACCGTCTGCGTCCGGCTCGAAATCGGCGTCAGCCTCCCAATCAGGATCACCGTCAGCTTCATCAAGAAGCGCCACGATGCGGTCGACGATATCGAGGACGAGTTCGGCCAAGCGCTCGAACTCCTGTCGTGGGATGGTGGTGGCCTGGATCCGGCGAGAGGCCGGGAAGCGAACGACGTTTGTCATTGGGCTGCCTCATCGGCTTTCTCGGACCGATCGTCGGCCGCCAGCCTCAGGACGTCCTCGCGGAAGCTCTGGAAGGTTGCGGCCAGTCCGCCCTTGAGACGCTGGCCAGATAGGCTGCCAGGCCAAAGGTAGATGACCTTGTGCCGGAGATCCGCGAGGGACTGGGCGGGCTCGTTGCGCACGGCATCAGCTAGGCGCTTCAATCTGGTGAGGCTCGCACGGCTGCGCTCTTCGGACTGGACAGGGTCATGAAGGGCGAGTTGCATCGCCTCACGGTGCGCCCTCACAGCCCTCTCAAGCTCGACTGACACAGTGCTCGCCGCTGGTCTCTTGAAAGAAGGGATCGCACCCTCGTGCCCAGCCTGAGCGATTTGGAACGCCGCTTCAGCTCGGAAGGCGAGGATACCCACCGCATCGAAGCGCAGGCTGCGCCGCAGCTCAGTGCTCAACGCTTCTCGGGCATCATCATCCAGGGAGGGATCCTCAAGCTGACGGGCCATCTCGGTTCGCACCTCAGCGAACATACGCATTGCGGTGAAGGACACCCACTCGGCAACGGGCTTGCGAAGCACGCGACCGGAAGCGTCACAGAACGTGACGGTGCCATCATCGTTTCGGACGCCTCCAATCATTCCATGGAGATCAGCAATCAGCCCGGGGGCTTCAGCCGGTTCCGGCTTCGACCGAGCGGCGCGCTTCGCTTTCAGGTCCGCGGACCGTTCGCGAATATCCGCCTTGCCCGGTGAGGATACAGCGTTTCGAGAGGTGAGTGCATTGGCCATCATCGCCTCTCCCTCAAGCCAGATGCACGAAGCCGTAGGCGAGCACGCCCCCGGCGATGATGAGGGCGGCAGAGACCAGGTCACCGGCCATGTCGAGGAAGCGCGGGGCGCGGACGTGGTCCGTGTCAGGCCGATCGGCTCGGATGACGGGCCAATGCTCCCCCGCCTCGGCCTCCGGAGCCTCAAGCTCTGGGAATGGACGGGCGTATGCCGCTGCAAAAGGCGAGCGAGAGCGTTCACCGGCGCGAGCCGATGCTGTAGAATTCCGGATAGCCATGATGCGTCGTGCCTCGACGTGAGTGGTCAGGGCCGTTCAAGAGCACCACCTCTTGTTCGGCCCGGCAGTTTCTGACATTATCAACCGGCCGGAGGTTGTCAATGTCAGAAACCAAAAAAGACAGAGGCGGCCGACCACGTGTAGATGCAACGCCAATCACAGTACGCATCCCTCCGACCCAGCTTGCCCCACTTGACGCATGGATTGCAGATCAACCGGAGCCTAAGCCGTCTCGACCGGAAGCACTGCGAAAAGCACTCGCCGAGCATTTGAAAGCTGAAGGATACCTAAAGTGATGCTCACTGGGTTCTTCAAGCGCGCGAATTTCGCATTACTGCTCTTTGCGGCGATTTCATTCAGTCCAGCGCTTGCTCAGGTATCCGGATCTGCAATGAATAATCCTGCCCTTTTAGCAGGTATAATATCGAAGGCCGTAACATCTGGCGACCGTGAATTATTAATTAGTTGGCTTTCTGAGTCATCTTTTAAAAAAATAGAGAATAACTTGGGGGAGAGGCTGATATCGGAATCGGTTTTGTCTTTAGGACGGATTAATCATACGTCTAATATAGAAAAGAACATTACGTCAGATGGAATTGATCTGAAGCTGACAACCTACTATCAGCGCGGTAAGGTGAAATGGAAGCTGCGCATTGACTTAAATAGTAAAAAGGTGAATTTTATCGAATTTTATGCAGTAGAGACCAGTTTTGGCGGCGCGGTAATTCCGACATCCGCGCACATCAAAACAATACCTCGCAAAGATCCGACGACTAAAAGCAGAGAACAATATAAACGTAATATAAAAAACAGTAGAGACTATAAGGTTTCGAGTAAATTAAGGCGAAAGCATAGAGGAATCAGCGCATCTGGGGGGTTTTTTGCAAATTATAATGAAAACACTTTGATAATAGGTAGGGTTCCCCCAGTAAAAACAGCATCTAGTGAAGAGAACTCGGAAAAATCTAGACATAATCCGCTTGAATTAAAACGTAATGACTATGGCGCTGAATCGGCCGTAATTGCAAAAGAAGACGCCAAAGTAAAACCTGCAGAGTTATCAGAAACAGAAAAACTAATACAGGCTGATGCGGACACAAGCTCGGCCCCTTCCGAAGTTCAGCTCCTGTTCGCAACAACAAGAAAACCATCGACCTCAAAGAAGGATATTGCTTATTTTTCTGGTGATCGTGGTGAAGAACTCTCGTTTGGATCTGCGCGCGTAAGCGTTCCAATAAAGCATTTTTTAGGGCAAGCTGAACGACCTATGAATTGGACTTTCTTTGGATTTGAAATCTATGCTGAGACCGAAAAAGACTCTAAGCATTTTATAATTAAGCAAGCGTCGACCGTTGATCAAAGCGAATTTGAAAAAATTATCAACGAGAGTGGTTCAGATGAGGCGCTGATATTCGTGCACGGATTTAATAATTCTTTCGAAGACGCCATATTCCGTACTGCACAAATTGCTTGGGATCTGCAATACAAAGGTTTGCCTATATTATTTTCATGGGCCTCCAGGGGGGTAATTGGGGATTATTTATATGATCGCGAAAGCGCTCAGATCGCTCGCCCATCGTTCATTAAACTACTGCAGATGCTGAAGAACGAGACCAGCATTAAGAAGGTTCATATTTTAGCGCATAGCATGGGAAATCTGCTCGCATTAGATGCTCTTTCCAGCAGTGGAACTACGATAACTCCCCTATCAGTGGGTCAATTTATAATGGCGGCTCCAGACGTCGATAGAGAGCAGTTCATGCAAATGATACCAAGCATCTCGAAAATTGCTCAAGGGATGACGTTATATGCATCATCCGAAGATAAAGCACTTAAGTTTTCAAAGGCCCTGTTTAAGGCGCCGAGAGCAGGCGATCTCGTGCTAGGAACACCAATTATATTGCCCAGACTTGAAAGTATCGATGTTTCAGTTCTGGGTGACGAAATTTTAGGGCTTAATCATAATGTTTTCTCTAGTAGCAAGTCTGTGATGAATGATATAAAGCTTTTACTTGCTGGAAGCTTGCCTCCGAGGTTGATCGAAGTTCGTGGGCAGCCTCGGAATGCTAAGCCTCCCCAGTTCTGGCGGTATGTTCCGTGAATGCGGCTTCACATTTGTTCGGCCGATTATCAGGGACTCAGTCGGGGCGGTCTAGTTAGCCAAATAGATGGGGATGACCCGGGACCAACTTACCGTCGAACTGTCGCGGATCGCAAAGATGCAAATGAGGGACATCGCCCGAGCGGTGAAGAGCGGCGGCAAAGCCATCGCCTTGAACGAGGTGAGCGACCTCGCGCTACGTTTGGACCTGCTTGCTGATGCCATCGCGGGCGTACCGGCACCGGCACCGGCACCGGCACCCGCGCCTGCGGTCGCCCATGCTCGCGTCCTCGACCCGGCGTGAGTGCTGCATCGGATTGGCGTGCGGAGCGGAATGAACGCTCCCGCGCCCGGCTCGAACGGGCGCTCCCGACCGTCTTCCCCGCGCCCGTCCTTCAGCACGCGCTATCCCGCCCGCTGATGTCACCGACGCCGCGCCTCGCCTCGCCTTCGGGAGCTACTGGCGCAACCACGTCCTCCGGGCCGATCGCTTGACGCGCGCGCTGGCCACACTCTCAGGCCAGCCGGAGGGATGGACGTGGCGCTTAGGCTCCGAGAAGGGCTCGGGCCTCGCCGCGACCTTCCGGGTGCCACCATCCCCCTATCGCGAGCCCGCGCATGCCCGTGGCCCCGGCCATTGCTGTATCTGCGGACAGCCGGTCTTCCGGTTCGGCTGGCACAAGGATCTGTGGGGCTCCGGCACGCCGAACAAGAACGCCCGCTGGCATTCGGCCTGCGTCACCCCCTTGGAAAGACGGGGTGGCACCGAGCGACCAGGTGAAGGTCCCGAAAGCGCATCAGCGCCATCGCTGTGCTGCGTCCGGGAAGCGTCTGCTCAAGACGGCCGAGGTGGATCACCGTACGCCGCTCTACCGTGTCTGGCGCGAGCACCGTGATGCCCCCTGGCCGATCCTCCTGCCGTACTGGGAAGCGCCGATCCTTCAGGTCGTCAACCGGGTCGTTCATATCAAGAAGTGCGGCACGGAGGCCTACGAGAGGGCGCGCCAACGGCGTTCCTTCGTTTCGGAGTTCAGCCTCTGTAAAGGGCGGACCAATTCCAGGCCGCTGCGGCGGAGTAAAACCAGGCCAGTGGCGGTCGGCCGCTTGAACGATGAAGGGGCCCGATCGGGCCCCTTCA
>NZ_LMME01000026.1:0-7420 GCF_001422125.1 Methylobacterium sp. Leaf85
CTCATAACCTGAAGGTCACAGGTTCAAATCCTGTCCCCGCAACCAAACACACCAGAACACAACACGCAAAAGCCCGCAGCGTAAAACGCCGCGGGCTTTTCCGTGTCAAATGACATAGAGAAAAAACAAACGCTGTCGCTGTCGAACTGCTCAGGATCGGGAAGAGCCGGCCCGCAAACCGCAGACTTGGCAGCGCAGTCATTCGGTCCGAGCGAACAGGACTCGAAATAGTTTCTCCGCTTGATGCAGCCCCTCGTCGGTCAGCACGACCGACTTCGCCTTGCTCGCCGGGTCGGAGATCATCCCCTTCCGGTGAAGGCGTTCCATCGCGTTCCAGTCGAAGCCCTTCCAGGCACGACGCTCATCGTGAAGCGTCAACCGCAGGAGCGCTAGAACAGCGGCGTCGATTTTCTCCTCGTCGATGTCCATCCTCACAAACCTCTTATGCAAAGCCCGAAAGCGCTGCGGTCTTCACCGGATGCATAGGATGAGCCTCATCGAAAGAGCAGGTAAACGCCCTCTTTTCGAAATCCGCCAAGGCTGATCATACCCCAAACAGCTATGAGCGCGAGGTCACGGCCGCCTTGTGCGGATAAGTCCGATCACGGATCTCATCACTGAAACCAATCGCCCATACTCTGCTGGATGGCAGCACCATGGATTTGGCGGTCTACTCGCCAAAAATACTTTCACTCTCCCCAACGGTCGTTCCGAACGGAAGCGGTCATCGAATTCTCCGGTTCACATGCTCACCTGCAGGAACTCGACGGCGGGGCCGGCTTCAGGAGTGAATACGGCTGCGGTGAGGAGGCATCCAAAAACACAGGCCGTGTCGACGTTCGTTCGGAAGGGATGAACGTCCGGCCTGCCGGTCTTTTGCGGGGTGTGGCCGTGGACGACGTGCTTGCCGAAATCGAAATCCTCGGTGAGGAACGGCTTTCGGATCCAGAGTCTGGCCTCCACGTCCGGGTCGATACCGGGCCTTCCGGGGCGAAACCCGGCATGGACGAAATAGCGCCGCTCATCCTCATGGACCGTGTCGAGGCCCGACATCCAGTTGAGCGCATCGCGCGGCAGCTCCTCCGGATCGCGGATGCCGAATGACGCCAGCGTACTTCGACCGCCATTCTCCAGCCAGGCGGTGACGCCGAAGGGCTTTTCGTAGGCATCGAGCAACATCCGCTCGTGATTGCCCATGAGAAACGTGGCTTTCTCGCCTCCCGTCCGATCGAGATCCTGAAGGATTCGCAGGACGCCGGCACTGTCCGGTCCGCGATCGATGTAGTCGCCGAGAAAGACGAGGCGGTAGTCGCGACCACCGCAATGATGAGCGATCTCCGCCAGGAGTCGCTCGAGGGCATCGGCGCATCCGTGGATGTCGCCGATGGTGTAAGTCAGACGAGTCATCGCACTCCCGGCCGCGACCGCCGACGTTCGGCCTTGCGCGTCGCCGTCTCTCTTAGATGTTTCTCGATGACGGCGTTGGCCCGGCCGCGCATGGCACGGATCTGTTCGTCGTCGTCGAAGGTTTCGGGGAAGCGGCGCGACAGCCAGAGATAAGCGCTCGCCAGCCGCACCGTCCGTTCCTGATAATCGAGTTCCCCGCTGAGATTGGCACGCAACGCCGGAACGGTCGTGCGCGTGGCCCGAGCCTGCGCCCAGCGTTCCAGCATGGCGATGGCGATCTCATCGCGCCGGTTGACCGGGCAGACCGAGAAGGCGAACTTTTCCTCGATCGGCAAGGCAGCGCGGTCGATGACCTTCGCGACATCGAGGATTTCGTCGAGGGCGGAGGGCTGGAACGGCGACCCTGCATAGAAGGTGGACCGCGCGAAATGCGTCATGACCTCGCGCAGGCTCGCCGTGCGCATCTCCTCCGCGACGGATCGGATCGCGATCAGATCGGGGCGCACGAAGAAGCGCGTATCGGCGGCTGGTGCCGTCGGCGCTCCGGCGAGCGCGGCGCGGATCGGTTCGATGCCAACGGCGTCGGTGGCGGCGACGTAACCGACATCCTGATGGCCGAAGCGCCCGGCACGCCCGGCGATCTGACGAATCTCGGAATTCGTCAAGGCACGCTCGCCGACCCCATCCCATTTGCGGGTCGCGGAGAAGACGATGCGCTTCAGAGGCCCGAGGTTGAGACCCATGCCGATCGCATCCGTGGTGACCAATACGGTGGCCTCGCCGGTGCGGAACCGTGCGGCTTCCGCTCTCCGAACTTCGGGAGACAGGGCGCCGTAGATCGTCGCCACGCTGTGACCGGCGGCGACCAGGATCTCGCGATTCTCATGCACTGCGCGTCGCGAGAAGGCGACGACCGCGTCCCCTGGCTCGACGTCCTCGAGGGGGACGGGCTTGTCCAGAAGGACGAGGGGCGTCTTGCGAACGAAGGTGATGACCTCGAGCGATTCGTTGGCTGCCTCCGCCGCGCGCCGGACGGCGGCGAGCGCATCGTCGGACCCGCAGACGACGACGGTCTTGGCCGGGATACCGAAGAGGGCGTTGGTCCAGGCCCAGCCGCGGTCAGGATCGGAGAGCATCTGGATCTCATCGATCACGGCGACATCGACGGGCCGGATCAGATCCGCGGTCTCGATAGTCCGCGATGTGTGGGTCGGCCTGTCTTCGCCGAGTACTTCCTCGCCGGTCACCATCCCGGCCTTGAGGCCCCGCTCGGCGAGCCCCTCGTAATTCTCGAGGGCAAGGAGCCGCAGCGGCGCGAGATAAGTCCCCGTCGGGGCCGCTGCGAGTAATTGCAGGGCCGCGTAGGTCTTGCCCGAATTGGTCGGCCCCATATGGAAGATGATGCGACGGCCGAGGCGCCGGGCGACCGTGAATTTCTCGATGTAAGCACCGAACCCGACCTGATCGCGCAGGCGGCGCAGGCGGGAATCCTCTCGCGCGACGACCTTGGCGCGTTTGCGCACCGGGGCCAGGGTATCGCTCATGGAACGCCCGAGATTCGGCCCGGCATGGAACACCCGCGAGCGGAGGGAACGGTCCATGTGATCGATATAGGTAACGGCGTCGGCGCCGACCTCGCGCAGATCCCCGGTGATCGCGTCCCTGAGGCGTTCGATGGAGGCGTGGAGCGTCTGTCCGGTCCGTGCGGTGATCTCGGCCACGGCGGGTCGCAACGTCTCGATGCGCCAGGTCGGGTCGTTGCGCTCCGCCATGCCGGCGACGATCTCGG
Organism: Methylobacterium sp. Leaf85; assembly: GCF_001422125.1. NCBI lineage: Bacteria > Pseudomonadati > Pseudomonadota > Alphaproteobacteria > Hyphomicrobiales > Methylobacteriaceae > Methylobacterium > Methylobacterium sp. Leaf85. Next base: position 3,197 of record NZ_LMME01000026.1, read on the forward strand.
CCGCGACGCCCTCCAGGGGAACCTCCACCCGCACATCCAGACGGTTGCCATCGAGGAGCGGCAGCAGCACGCGCACTCGCCACAGGAGGGTATCGTTCTCGGCGACCGTGACCTTGAGCCCGGGCACGCTCTTGCTCACCGCCGCGGCGCCTGTCCTCGCGAACGCGCTTTGCGCCTTCATGCGCCGCAGCCCTTTGCCGACACGCGCATCCTCGACATAGCCACCGAATTCCGGAAGATCGAGGTGAAGCCGCAGTGCCTCGATGTCCACCGACCGTGGCGGAAGCCCGAGACGGGCGACGACGTCCCTCAGGATATCGACGGTGGGTTGAGCGCGCTTTCGCGCCATAAGCATCGATCCTGGACAATCGTTCGTGGAGCCGCTTCGACCCGGCATCGTCTCGTGGGTCTACACGAGGCGAATGCGGAGCCATGGCGACGCTGCCCGATCTCAGGCCCGCCGCCTATCCCGGAGATGTGGATAAGGCCGCATTTTTACGCGGCGGATCGAGCGTCGCGACAGGAATGCACGATTTGGCCGCATGGCGTTGAACCGGCCCAAGGTTTCGCTGGTTGTCGAGACAACTCACTGCTTCCTCGATGACCGAAGGCAAGAACCTGCGCGCGTCTATTCTCCTTTTCGATCGATCGATTCTGATCTTTCCGTACCGGAACTCGGATCCCGCCACGTGCGACGAGGAGGAAGCGGACAAACGACGGATGTTCGCGTCGGGGTGTCATACGATCGAGTGCAGGCCGAAATCTGTCCGGCCTCCTGGTCCCATGTCATGAATGGTCGGTATCGAGGCGCGACGGCCGCACGGAGAGGATGAACAGCGTGGACCAGCCGATACGGGTCGCCCACAGCATTGTCGATGCCGCGAGGATGGTCGCACGGGCCGCCGCCGCGCGGGCGGCCGAACATGACCATGATGGCGGGTTCCCGGCCGCGGATATCGAGCATCTGCGTACGCTCGGCCTGCTCGCCGCGCCGATACCGCGGGACGAGCAAGGCGCCGGCCTCGGCGAGGAGCCGGGCGCCTCGGATCTCTGCGATGTGCTGCGTATCATCGGGAGCGGAAGCCTGGCGCTCGGTCGACTCTACGAGGGCCATGTCAACGCCCTTCAACTGGTTGCACGATATGGCGACGCCTCCCAGCGCACCCGTCTTTTCGCCGATGCGCGAGGGGGGCATCTCTTCGGTGTCTGGAACACCGAGCCCGCGGATGACGGGTTGAAGCTCGTCGAGCAGCCCGGTGGCTATCGTCTGAGGGCAGGCAAGATCCTCGCATCCGGCGCGGGCTTCGTCACCCGTCCCCTGGTCACCGCCCGCACGATCCCCGGCGACCGCGCCTTCATGGTGGTGCCCGAGCTCGCATCCGGCACGCGGGCCGATCTCTCCGCTTGGCGGGCCCACGGAATGCGCGCCTCGGCGACGGGAAAGGTGGATCTCACCGGGCTCGAGATCGCACAGGACGGTCTGCTCGGCGAGGCGGATTCCTATTCCAAACAGCCGTATTTCTTCGGCGGCGCCTGGCGTTTTGCCGCCGTCCAGCTCGGGGGGATCGAGGCCGTGCTCGATATCTGGCGCGACCATCTGCGCCGGACCGGGCGAGGTCACGATCCGCATCAATCGGCCCGGCTGGGGGAGGGGCTCGTCGCCACCGAGAGCGCCCGCCTCTGGGTGGAGCGCGCCGCGCGCATCGTATTCGAGGACGACCTCTGCCCTGAGCGAATCGTGGCCTACGTTCACCTGGCGCGAACCGCCGTCGAGGCCGCAGGGCTGTCGGTGCTGCAGCTTGCTCAACGCTCCGTGGGGTTGCAGGGCTTCCTGCGCGATCACCCCCTCGAACGGGCCTCACGCGATCTCGCTACCTATTTGCGACAGCCGGCGCCGGATTTCGCGCTGACATCCGCCGCGCATTATGTCCTTGGTGAGACCGGGTCCGCCGGTGATCTCTGGCGCGACTCCGGAGATGTCCCATGACGCGTCACTCGCAGACGATGCCGCCGGATTATTTCGAGAACCGCTACGCCGACGATCCCGACCCCTGGCAGTTCACCACCAGCACATACGAGGCCGCCAAATACGCGGCGACCTTGGACGTGTTGCCGAAGCCGCGTTTCGCGTCGGCGCTGGAGATCGGCTGCTCCATCGGCGTGTTCACCAAGGCTCTGGCATCCCGATGTGATGCTCTCATCGGCCTCGATACGGCGGAAAAGGCCCTCGAACAGGCGCGTGGACGCTGTGAATCGCTCCCACACGTGCGGTTCGAGCGTCTGCACGTTCCCGGCCAATGGCCGCAGGGCAGGTTCGACCTGATCCTGATCTCGGAGGTGCTCTACTTCCTCGACGCCGACGATATGGCCCATCTGACCAAGCGCATTCTCGATGCCCTCGACCCCGGCGGGATCGTCGTCCTCGTTCACTGGACCGGTCTCACCCATTATCCGCAGACGGGGGACGAAGCCTCGGACATGCTGATCGGCCTCCTCGATGGGGCCATCCGCGTCGACCATCATAGTCGCACCGAGCGGTACCGACTCGATGTCCTCATCCGTATCACCTGAACTCGTCCCGGTGGAACCGGGCGCCGGGGCGAAGAACGGTCCGACCGTATTCCGGCATCCGGCTTGGCTGAGGTTGACCCATTGGGTGAATGCCGCGGCCTTCCTTGTCCTGCTGGTCAGTGGAATCGCCATCCTTCTCGCCCTGCCGCGCCTGTTCTGGGGAGAGACGGGTGCCAACGACGCGCCGGCCTGGATCGAACTGCCGCTGCCGGTGAACCTGGAACAGACTGGCTGGGGTCGGAACCTCCATTTCCTCGCCGCCTGGATCCTCGTCATCAACGGGCTCGCCTATCTGCTACTCATCCTGGCGAGCGGACATCTCCGCAGGAGCTTGGTGCCGGATCGGGATCAACTGTCCGCCCGGCATCTCGCGCGGGAAATCGGCGATCATCTCAGATTGGAGAAGGCGCGCGGCAAGGAGGCGCTCCGCTACAACGCCTTGCAGAAATTCGCCTATCTCGGCGTGGTCCTGATCCTGTTTCCCGTGATGGTGCTGAGCGGGCTCACCATGTCTCCGGGGTTCACGACCGCCTTTCCGGAGCTCTTCAGCCTGTTCGGCGGCCGTCAATCCGCACGGACGATCCATTTCCTGGTCGCCAGCCTGCTCGTCCTTTTCTTGATCGTCCACGTGATGCAGGTCTTCGTCGGCGGCGCCGGTAATCTCCTGCGCTCGATGGTCACCGGGCGTTTCACCATTCCTCCGGAGACGGAACGATGACCGATTTTTCCCGACGGCGCGTTCTGACGGGGTCGGCCGGTCTCATCGGCGCTGGTTTCCTCGGCGGCTGCGACGCGCCGGCGCTGAGCCGCCTGGCGACGCCCTACGATTGGAGCAACGGGCTGACCTTCGCCGTGCAGCGCTGGCTTCTCAGACGACAACCCCTCGTCCGGGAATTCGGGCCCGAAGCGATCTCCGCCGTTTTTCCGACCATCAACACGACCGATCCGGACGCTCCCGCCTACAGAACATCCAAGGCCGTCGGTTTCACCGATTGGAAGCTGCCGGTGACGGGACTCGTCGACAAGCCGGGGGCTTTTTCCCTCTCCGACCTCAAGGCGATGCCGGCCAGGACACAGATCACGCTGCACAGCTGTGAACAGGGGTGGTCGGCGATCGCGGGTTGGACGGGCGTGCCCCTGGCTCATCTCCTCGCCCATGTGGGGTTGAAGCCCGAGGCCCGTTTCATTGTGATGCGCAGCGTCGACGGCTGGTGGGACAGCTACGATCTGTTCGATGCGCTGCACCCGCAGACGATCCTCGCCTACGGCATGAACGGAGGAGACCTGCCCATCGCCCACGGCGCGCCTCTCCGCCTGCGGGTCGAGCGTCAACTCGGCTACAAGAGCCTCAAATACCTGACCCAGATCGAGGCCGTCGAGCACGTCGATGGCTTCGGGAAGGGGAGGGGGAGCATGGTCGCCGAACTGGGCTTCCCCTGGTACGCGGGGATCTGAGCGGCCCTCGAAGGCGGGCGGCTCGCGTCGGGTTTCTGCGGCCTTTGTCATCGACGTGTCGTTTTAGGTGTTGACGCGTCGGGTCGGTCTCCGTATATCCCTGTTCATCGGCGGCGGCCAGCGGGGACTTCGGTTCGGCGGGTGGCTGTTGTGTCTTCTGGGTGATGATCGGATGGATGATCCGGCTGGTTAGCTGGG
>NZ_LMME01000027.1:0-7047 GCF_001422125.1 Methylobacterium sp. Leaf85
GGGGGGGGGCGCTGAGGGTCGCATGAAGCCCCCCGCATTAGCGCCGTTAACAAGTTTTGGGAGCGACATTCCTCATGTGCGATCAGTAGCTACCATCACGGCCGCCCGGGACGCCCGGGCGGCATCCTCTCGGGCACGGACCGCGCCTGCCTCGCTCCGGTACTCGTCACCCCGCCACCACCACCGCCGGTGGAACAGGGCTAGCAGCCGGGTCCTCCGGATGGGCTCTGCCAGGACAGCCTCCTCTGCCTCCGCGGCCCGCTCCTCCATCGTCAGGGCGCGCCGGGCGAGGGGCACCCCATGCCGCCGGGCGACCGCGTCGTGAGCGTCCGCAAAGGCGGTCTCGAACTGCCGCTCCGCCGCGCCGCTGTCGTGGTGTCGCCCGGTCCGGCGTAGCACCGGATCGAATGGGGCGACCGCCTCCAGGGCCGCCTTCAGACCCCGGAGTTGCGCCAGCCTCCCGGCATCCATTGCGGCCGCCGCCCCTCGGCATGCCGCGAGATCGCGTTCCAGGCGCTCGGCATGCCGCTGCCAGGAGACCGCCGCCTCGCGCTCGTCCGCGACCGCGTCCCGGGCAGCCCAGATCAATCCGATCCTCGCGTAGTCCACGCCCTGATAGCCACTCACCGCACCCTCCCGTCTGACTGAATATCCAGCCCTGACAGGAGTCTATCGGACATCGAACCGGGGCGAATCCCCGCGCCAACACGGAGCCCAGGGAAAACTCTGACGGAGCGCAGGAAAAAAGTTTGGATACAAGGTGTCCGCACCTTGTGGGACATCTTGTTCGGATGCATATTGTCCTCGTGGAGACGGCTCTGCCCGCTCCCCCTCTCAACCGACGGACATTCTCCTCGATGGCTTCCTCCCCGCTCCCACCCACGCTCACGACGCCCACCGCGTTGATCCGTCTGACCCTCGATCAGATGGAGCGCACGGCCGCGATCCTTACGAAGCATGGCCTCGACGACATCGTCGCCGTGCTTGCTGGCGACCTTCATGGCTACGGCCCGACCGGGCACCTCGTGATCCGGGGTGGCTGGACGGTGTGGGCATACGATCCCCAGGACGGCCTGCCCGAGGGCGTGGGTGCCCAGCCCACGCGGCCTGATGACCAGGACCTGATCAGGCCCGGCACCAGGATCGTGTGCCGGAACGCCTCCGCATTCGAGGTGACCCGCATCGTCCGAGACGCTCGGGCCGCGACCGGCGCCTGAGTCCCCCCCCCCCCCCCCCCCCCCCCAAACCCGCACCCAAGAAGATGGGCCGTCCCGCCCTGCCGATGACGTCCACGACTGTACTCGCGCGGGTAGGCACCATCCTCATCGGCCGCGACTGGCAGCGCCCGATGGCCCGCCTCTTGGGGCAGCTTCATCCGACGGGCCCCCGCGAGACCATGGACCCCCGCCTCATCCAACGTTGGGCGGTCGGGGAGCGCCGGGTGCCAGACTGGGTGATCCCGAAGCTTTCGGAGCTCCTCGAAAAGCGGGCCACGGAGCTCCGGGAGCAGGCCCGGGAGGCCGACGATCTCGCGGAGCAATTGCGGCAGCACGGGCTCATCGAGCCGCCCCTCTCCGAGGAGGACGCGGACGCCGTCGCCGGCATTTACTACTGAGCTTGCACCCCTTGAGGGAGCCCTTTCAGCCGGCAGGGCACCGGCGCTTCAGACGAGATCGACACATGTTCACAACCGGAAACCAGATCTTCGCCACTGACTGGGACGCCTTCTTCGCTGCGTACCCCGGGACCCGGGTAACCGAGGTCGGTACCGGACGCCGCCTGACTATCGCCGAGCTCGAAGGGATGCCGGTGGTCGAGCCACTCCTGACAGTTGCCGAGGTCCAGGCCTGGTTCGGCGCATGCCGGCTGGCGCGGGACGTCGAAACTGCGGCGCGTGACTACTCGGCATGCTCGCCAAAGCCCCGTGCCGAGCATGCCGCCGCCCTGGCGATGGTGCGGGACGGGCTCGTCATTGCACCAATCGAGGGCGGTGCCGTCCTCGCCCTCGTGGGAGGTACCGAGGACCGCATGCCAGAGCTCTGTGACCTGCGTCGCGGTTCGCGGTGCGAGCTCCTCATCTTCGACGCCGCGCACCCTGCAGGACGGCAGATCCTCTCGCCGGAAGCGCAAGCAGCCATCAACTGACCCACCCGACAGGAGAGACACATGCGCCCCAGCGATACCGTGATCACCGGAACCGGCACCCTCACACCCGAGGCCGCCAACGTCCTTGCGGGTCACGTCCATTTCGTCCTCACGCATGACGAGTCCTTCGCCATGCAGCGCATTCTCTGCGCGGTCTCGACAGATGAGGATACTGCCGCCGGCACCATCGCCGACACGCTCCTCGACTACATCTCCCAGTCGATCCCGGCATCCGCCAAGCCGTTCTCCGCGTCCTTCGACCTGGCCTCCCTGGCCTCCCTGGCCCGCAAATCCGCCATCGTCCGCTACCTCTTCGATGAGGAGTGGCACTACCACGTGCACCGCCCCATCGCTCGCGTGCTGTCTTTGGTGCCCTCCAGGGACATCACCGAAGAGCTCGTCCGCTACCACCAGGAAGAACGCGCTTTCGAGGGCGAGACGCTCAGGCAGAAGCTTGCCACCGACATGGCTTCCAAGCGGGCGGCTGAGCTCGCCCCCGCCATCGGATCGCTCAGGCGCAAGCTCGCCGACCTCGTCTGACTGATCCCGCCCGCCGGGGCCCAGCGCCCCGGCCCCTCTCCGGGCGCCTCCGACATGGGGCGTCGGGACGGGGGCCGGCACACCCGCCCGCTGCCCGATCAGGAGCACATCGATGATTTTCCCGTCCACCCTTGGCCCCACCGGCGCCCGGGTCCCTACCGAGGCGGAGGCCAATGTGCTCGCCCGACGGCCGCTTCACTGCCGGGCGACCGGGGCCTCACTGTCGTACCCGCAGCGTCGGGTCCTCTCTCTCGCGACCAGCGACCTCCTCGGGATCCCGGCCTGGGCAATCGCTCAGCTGGAAGGCATGACCAAGGGCGAGGTCCTCGCTCATGCCCGCGCCCTGCATGTCCGGGGTCTGGTCCACCTGGACCGCGTGGACGGAGAGGTGCACCTTTTTCTGTGCCCCCTCGGCCTCCGCGTCAAGAACCGAATGCAGCATGTCGCGAAGGCGCTCGGTCATGGCGCATAGGCCTCGCCAACCCCCCGCGGAGCACATCGCGGAGATCGCCGCCCGCATCGCCGCAAGGGCCGCCGCGCCCCCCGCAGACCCCAAGGCGGAGCGCGAGTGGCAGCACGCCAAGCGCGACCGCGAGGCCATCGGTGGGAACGGCGGACCACCGTTGGAGCCCGTCGGACCCGACCTGCGCTTCGGTGCTCGCGAGGTCCTCAAGGTCGCGGAGTTGATGCTCGGGAGCCGGTGCACGACCTCCGCTGCCCTGCTCCTCGGAGAGAATCCACGGCAGGTCCGCCGGTGGCGTTCTGGCGATGCCGAGCCACCCCGCGGGTCACGGGCATGGCTGGTCCGTGCCGGCCGGATCCGGATCGCGGAGCTCCAGGCCGCGGTCGAGGAGCTCGCGAGACTCGATCCGCCGCCACCCCCGCCGGAGCCCCCCGCGCCCCCGCCGCCTACGCGCCAGCCCTGCGATCCCAGGCAAGTCGACCTGGAAGACTGGCTGAACGCGACCAAAGCCTAGCCTAGGCGAGGGCGATCTCCCGTGATCGGGAGACCCCAGATATCGAGATGTTGCCCGGGGACGGTGACCCACCTGCCAGCGCGCACTGCATCGAGACCGGCGGCCAAAGCCGCGGAACGATGCGGCCCCAGCAATCTCAAGCGTGCTCTGAGACGCGCGGCCCCGGGGCGAGCCGCGATACGTGCGAGTGCATCGCTGACACTACTCCCCCCGTCTCGTCCACGGCATTCGTCAGGTCCGCTAGCGCGTCCAACAGGGACCGCTCCGCAGGGGTTTCCTCCGGCGCCAGGGACCCGATCAAGGCCTCCAGCAACCTGCGCACCGCCACGATCTCCCGCCCGATTTCCTCGTTCGTCATTGCTCTCTCCATGCTGCTTAAGGTCTAGGCCCGCCAGGCGCGCCTTCACGGCCGCCGCGGGAATGCGTGTGCCGTCTGCCCGGCGTGCGGCCGCCCCGATGAGGCGGGTTGCCAGATGCGCCGTGCCGGTGCCGTCGACGACGACCGGACCGGACCGCCCCTCGCGGAGGTCGAGGCCCCGCTTCCGGAGCGCCGCGAGAAACGAATCGCCGTCGCCGGACGCACGCCACGCCGCCAGCGCGGCCGCGCGTAGGTCATCGAGGGGGACGCCCGTGCGCTCCTCGATCAGGCGCTCCTGAGGACTGAGGCGGGCCACTGGACGCTCCGCTTCGGTCGCGCCCGCGGCTTCCATCCAATCGGCGACGTCGCCCCGGCCCGCCTCGCGCAGGGCCCGCACGATGGACCTAGCGTGCTTCGACGGCGTGGGCCCCGGCATGCCGAACTCGAACTCGACTGTCCTCGCGACACGCTCCCGTCGGGCGAAGTCGAACCCCACGTCGACGACGGCGCCCGACGGCCGCACGAGGCTGTAGACCCGATGCTCGTGGCGACGGCCGTGTTTGACGTGGACCGCTCCGCATACCGGTTGCCCGGCTAGCCCGAACTCGGCCTCGAAGAGGTTCCAGAAGCGGCGGCGTGCCCCGTCGTTGTCCTCGATGGCGAGGTCCGGGTCGCAGTGCACGTGGTAAACCGGTCGGTCGGTGCGGCCGCCCAACGAGAGGGCCACGAGCTCGCGGACCTGGCTGACAAGATCGGGGGATCCGAGGCCCCGGGCGGGGATGACCTCGACCTCTTCGTTCTCCGGCTTGAGCAGGTGGTGAGCCAGGGCGTCGCCCCCCTTGCCGCGGATCGCGCCCGAGATCACGAGGGCCTCGCGTTGAGGCCGACGACCATCGGGACCAGCGCCGCGCGTACCCGATCCAACCCGGCGATGACCTCGTCCGCTTTTCCGGACCGGGCGGCCGGGTAGAGGCCTCCGACCTCCCTGATCAGGCCGGCCAGAATTATCAAATCGGCGTCCGGGATCCTCTGCCTCGGGCCCGACCCACGGTCCGCCTCGGCGTCGAGCCCGAGGGCATCCGCAACCAGGCGGCGGACATACGCGCCGTCCGTGACGCCGGCTGCTTTGGCTGCCTCCGTGAGGGCGCCGCGCAGGGGGCCGGTCAACCGGACGTCCACCTTGCTGGCCAACTTGCGGAAATTGGGCGCCGCAGGTGTATGGGGTCCACGGGGCGGAGCCCCTGGCAGCGAGCCGCCCGGAACGGGGGGCGACTGGAGAGCGGCGCGCGGAGCGTGTCCGACCGCCATGGCTGGCTTAAACTCCATTTCTCTACTCCTGACCCACGAGATGTCGGACGACGATTGTCGGACGGCCTTGCGAAACCTTCACGGCTTCTTGGGTCCGGGAGGCGTGTGAATCTCTGGCTCCTCGTCAGCCGTGCCCTTGGGAGGCGTCGTGCCCGGGGGGATGACGCCCGTCCCCGCGTCTCCCGTGGTGCCCCCCGTACCCGTGTTCCCGCGACCGCTCTGGCTGGCTCGCTTGGCTAGGCGGGCGACACGCTCCGCCAGCATTTCCGCGATCCCTTGCTCGACCGCGGGCGAGACATAGAGGTCGGGCGGGACTGGCTCGCCGAGGCGGCGGGCATCTGTCTGACGGCGCGACAGGACCTGTCGGGCCTCGTCCCACGTCGTGAAATCCGTGGCGGCAGTGGTCTCAAGGTCCCGACGAATCGCCTTCGCTTTTTCCGGAATCTGGATCTGTGCCTCAGTGACCCAGCGGGTGCGCCTACCGAGGATTTGCATGGCGCGCAGGTACTCCGCGACCTCGCGTCCGACCTCCAGGCGGGCGCGGGAGAGCGCGGCCTCGTTGACCGACATCCCGTTCGGGACGCTGGCTTTGTCGATGTCCTGGTATGCGCGAATGAAGTTACGGTCCGCGCCGTGCCAGATCTGCGGCGTCGCCAGCGCACGCCTATGCAAGTCTGCCTTCGCTTCGGCACGCTGCTGTCTGACCGCGTCCGACACCGGGGCGGGACCTGTCGGACGCGGTCCGGCCGGCGTGTCGGACCGCCGAGACAGCGGTCGGGCTGGCGGTTGGGAGGCGGGCGTGAGCCCGGCGAAACGGAGGAACTTGGTGAGCATGGCGGCGTCTTTCTGTCGGACCGCCATGGATTGTCCGAACGCGGCGCAACCATCACAAGGGGCGATGTGACGGTCCCAAGGCATGGGCCGCAAAAGGGCATGGGCGGTACCGCGAATGGTCCGATGTTGGGCCGCCCCGATGAACACCTGTTCACCGGCCTCTGGTGACGGTCGCTCCGGCGGTGGGACGATGCTCTCCTGATCCTAGGAGATTGCCTTGTCGGACACCCTGCGCGCCCACGCCGACGTAATCCTGCCCGGCCTCCGGGCCCGCATCGCACGCCTCGATGCTGCCCGCCCGCAACTGGATGAGATCCTGCGCGCCGGCTTGATGGCTCATCATGCCGGCGCCCGTGTCACGCTGGAGATGCGAGAGGAACGCCTCAGGTCGTGGCACCGGCTCATGCTCGATGAAGAGCGGGGTCCCATGCTGACCGCCTATGCGGACAATTCCATCGGGACGGTCGACCTTGGGGACGGCCCCCTCGTCGTCCTCCGCCCGGTCCGGGAAAGCGGACGCGACTTCGGGCAGGCCCTCGTGTGGTTGCGCCAGGGCGAGAGGGTCCGTCGGGCCGCGTGGCGCAGGGCGTACCGTTACCTCGTGCGCCGGCCGGACGAGGCAGGCGACGGCCTCTACCTGGTCGAGTCCCGTGCCGACGACGCGCGCTGGATCGGCGAGAGCGAGGACCTCCTCGCCTTCGATTACGAGCTCGTGCCGTAGCCAAGTAGCCAAGTAGCCAGCAGACCAAGGGCTTATTCGCTATTTCTGGCCGCGTTCGGTTAAGAGCGCCTAACAGAACGGCACCGAGCGTTGCTTTCAGCGTTGGTTTGGCATGGCCAGACCGCTTCTCCCCGATGATCTCTGGGATGAGATCGCTCCGCTCC
>NZ_LMME01000028.1:0-7413 GCF_001422125.1 Methylobacterium sp. Leaf85
CGCACCCTCGGCTGGGCCGGATCGAGGGGCAGGAAGGCGCCCCCGGCCCGCAGGATGGCGAGGAAGGCGGCGATCTGGTCCGGCCCGCGCGGCAGGGCCACGGCGACCACCGCCTCGGGGCCGATGCCCTCCCGGATCAACCGGTGGGCGAGGCGGTTGGCCGCCCGGTCGAGCTCGCCGAACGTGGTGGTGCGCGGACCGCAGATCACCGCCGGGGCGTCGGGATCGGCCTGCGCTGCCGCGCCGATCAGCGCCGGCACCAGCGCCTCCGACAGCGGCATCCCATCCGCATAGGGCGAAGACAGCGAAGCGAGAGACGAGGCCGGGACCAGCGGCAGGGTATCGACGCGGCGGCCGGTCTCCTCCACCGCGCCGCGCAGCAGGGTGAGGAAGCCGTCGCGCATCCGCTCCATGGTGTCCCGCTGGAACAGGTCGCGGGCATAGCCGAACGCCCCGCGCAAGGCCCCGCCGGCCTCTGCCACCGTTTCCAGAACGAGATCGAACTGGACATTGCCGGTTCCCCGCCCGAAGGGCGACACGACGAGATCGCCCACATTGAACCGGGACGGCCCCTCGACCCGGTGGCTGTGCATGACCTGGACGACGGGGGTATGGCTCACGGTCCGGCGGGTCTGGAGCGCCTCCACCAGACGCTCGAAGGGCAGGTCCTGGTGTCCTTGCGCATCCACCATGGCGTCGCGCACGGCCCGCACGTGGTCGAGGACGCTGGCCGCCGGATCGACGACGACCCGGATCGCCAGGGTGTTGACGAACAGGCCGACCAGCGCCTCCGTCTCCGGCCGGTTTCGGTTGGCCACCGGCACGCCGATGCGCAGGTCCGCCTCGCCGGTATAGCGCCGGAGCACCAGGGACAGGATGGCAAGCAGGACCATCGCCGTCGTGGCGCCGGCCTGCCGCGCGAGGGATTCGAGGCGGGCGGCGATATCGGCATCGACCGCGAAATCCACCGCCGCTCCGCGAAAGCTCTGGACCGCCGGGCGCGGGCGGTCGGCCGGCAGGGGGATCACGGACTCCGTCGCCCCGAGGCGGTCCCGCCACCAGCCGAGCTGGCGCTCGAGTTCGCCCGCCTCGAGCCAGTCGCGCTGCCAACGCGCGTAATCGGCATAGGCGATCGGCAGCGGCGGCAGGCCCGAGCTCTCCCCCGCCGCATAGAGGCGCATCAGGTCGGCGAGCAGGATCTCCACCGAGCGGCCGTCGGAGACGAGATGGTGCATCGTGAGGAGGAGGACGTGGCGCTCGGCCTCCATCCGCACCAGCACGGCCCTGAACAGGGGCGGTGCCGCCAGATCGAAGGGCCGTCGTGCCTCCTCCCGCGACAGGGACGCGAGGCGTTCCTCGGCTAAGGCCCGGTCCTCGGCCTCCAGCGAGACCTCCCGCAGGCTCGCAGCGACGGAGGCTGCAGTGACCGCCTCGACCTCGTCGGTCTCGCCGGCCCGGAACCCCGTCCTTAGGGCCGGGTGCCGCGCCACGAGAGCGTCGAGCGCCCGCGCCAGCGCATCCCGGTCGAGCGCCCCGGAAAGAGCGAGCCCCCCGGCGATATGGAGCAAGGCCGCGTCGCCTCCCATCCGCCCGATCAGCCACAGCCGCTCCTGCGCGTAGGACAGGGGAGCGACCCTCTCGCCGCCGGCATCCTCGTCCCCCGCCACGATCGGCAGGCGCGAGAAGTCGATGCCGCGTGCGGCCAGGGCGTCGAGGAAGACCCTGCGCTTGTCGGGGGCGAGCCGGGCGAAGCGGCGGCTGAGATCGGCGGCTTGGCCAGACATTCAGGCCTCCAGATCGGCGAGGAGAGCGTCCATGTCGGACAGGTCGGTGGCCTCGTCCCGTCCGTCCCCCGCTCCCTCGCTCGACGTCGCGGCCAGGGCGTAGCCGCGCAGGGTCGGGGCCTCGAACAGGGCACGGATCGGCACGGTGAGACCGAGACGCTGTTTCACCCGCATGGCGAGTTGCGCGGCGGTGAGGGAATGGCCGCCGAGGGCGAAGAAGTCGTCGTCCCGGCCCACATTCTCGACGTCCAGCACCTCGCGCCAGATCTCCGCCAGGGCGATCTCCATGGCCCCTTCGGGCGCGTCCGACCCTCGCGTGGTCGCGAGGGGCACCGGCAAGGCGCGCAGATCGAGCTTGCCGTTCGGGGTCAGCGGCAGGGACGCCACGACCAGGATGTGAGCCGGCATCATATGTGACGGTAGCCGGCGAACGATCCCATCACGGAGGGCATCCGCGTCGATCCCGTCGCCGACCACATAGGCGACGAGGTGCCTGTCCCCGGCGGCGGCGCGCAGGATGACGGCGGCATCGATGACGCCGGGTTCCGCCCGCAGGGCCGCTGCGATCTCCCCCGTCTCGATCCGGAACCCACGCAGCTTCACCTGCCCGTCGGCCCGTCCGAGATAGGCCAGCGTGCCGTCGGGCCGCCGCAGGGCGAGGTCGCCGCTGCGATAGAGGCGCGCCCCCGGTGGCCCGAACGGATCCGGCACGAAGCGCTCGGCCGTCAGCGCGGCCCGCCCGAGATAGCCCTGGGCCAGACCGGCGCCGCCCACATGCAGCTCGCCCGCCACCCCATCCGGCACGGGGTCGAGGTTGGAGTCGAGGAGGTGCAGGGTGAGATCCGGCAGGGCCTCGCCGATGGGGCTGTCGGCCCGATTCGCGTCGTCGGCTACGAGCGGTCGATAGGTCACGTGAACCGTGGTCTCGGTGATGCCGTACATGTTCACGAGACGGGGCGAGGCATCGCCGAAACGCTCGAACCACGGGCGCAGGGCAGAAACATCGAGGGCTTCCCCGCCGAAGACGACGTGGCGTAGCGCCAGCCCCCGCGGCCGCGCGAGGGCGGCCTGCATCAGCGGCCGGAAGGCGGACGGGGTCTGGTTCAGCACCGTCACGCCCTCGCGGACGAGAAGGTCGAGGAACGCGTCCGCCGCCCGCGCCACCTCGCGTGGCACCACCACGAGCCGCCCGCCGTGACAGAGCGCGCCAAAAATCTCCCAGACCGAGAAATCGAACCCGTAGGAATGGAACAGCGTCCAGACGTCGTCCTCGGCGAAGGCGAAATCGTCCTGCGTGGTGGTCAGCAGTCGCGCCGCGTTGGCATGGGTGACGACGACGCCCTTCGGCCGGCCGGTGGAGCCCGACGTGTAGATCACGTAGGCCGGCTGCTCCGGGTAGGGTGCCGGAGGCAGCGGCGTGTCTCCGTCCTCGGACGCCGCCGGCCCATCCATCAGGATCGGCCTGGGGCCGTCCTCCGGCAGGCTATCGACGCGGCCGGTCGTGGCGAGCACGTGCCGGGCCCCGCAATCGGCGAGCATGAAGGCGAGGCGGTCGGCCGGATAGGCCGGATCGAGGGGAACATAGCCGGCTCCGCTCTTCAGGATCGCCAGGATGCCGACGACGAGGGAGATCGAGCGCTCGGCGCAGAGGCCGACGAGATCCCCCGGCCGCACGCCTTCGCGGACGAGATGCCGCGCGAGGCGCGCCGCCCTGGTCTCGAGGTCGGCATAGGTCGCCTGCTCACCCTCGCACGTGACGGCCACGGCCTGCGGTCGCCGACCCGCCTGCCAAGCGATTTGGAGATGGATCGCGGGCTCGGCCGGCGATGGCCGGAGGACGGCGGCCCGATGCCGCGCCGCTTCGATCTCGTCGGGCAGGACGAGGGAGAGGGAATCGAGGGGCGCGTCGGCCGCATCCATCAGGGCATCGAGGATGTGCTGCAGCTGCGCGTTCAGGCGCCGGACCTCGGCGGAGGAGATCCGGGCCTGGTCGATGCTCCAGTTCAGGCGCGGCGCGCCGTCGAGGAGAAGCGACAGGGTGAGGGGAACGTCGGTCGCTTCGAGGGTCGCGACCGGGCCGAATTCCAGGCCGCCGAGGCTGCGGTCGCGGACCACGGCGTCGAGGGGGTAGTTCTCGACGACGAGGAGGCTGTCGAACAGCGGCTGCCCGCCGCGCCCGACCCAGGCCTGGATGTCGGCCAGCGAAGCGAGATCGTGCTCGCGCAGGGCCGCCGCCTCGCCTTGCAGCCGACGCAGCCAGTCTCCGACGTTCAGATGTCCCGGCATGCCGACGCAGCGCGGGACCGTGTTGATGAACAGGCCGAGCACCCCGTGCATCCCGCCGTCATCCGGCGGGCGGCCCGATCCTGTAGTGCCGAAGGCCACGGTGGAGCGCCCGGTGAAGCGGCTCAGGGTCAGCGCCCAGGCCGCCTCGAGCACCGTGTTCAACGTCACCGTCTCGCGCCGGGCGAAAGCCTGGAGGCGGTCGGTCCGCGCCTCGCCGAGGGCGGTGTCAATGGCGATGTGCCCGCTCGCCCCCGTCTCGCCGGACAGAGCCGGGGCGAGGAGGCTCGGCTCGTCCAGCCCGGCCAGGGCCTCGCGCCAGAACGACTCGTCGGCGCCGCGGTCGCCTTGCGACAGCCGGGTCAGGTGCTCGCGGAACAGGCGGGTCGGTGCCTCGACCACCTCTCCGGCATAGTGGCGCAGCACCTCGGAGATCAGGCGCGCATTGCTCCATCCATCGAGGAGAAGATGGTGGCAGGTCCAGATCAGCCGGTGCCGGTCTTGGCCAAGATCGACCAAAAGGAGGCGCATGAGCGGTGCCTGTGCGAGGTCGAAGCCGCAGGCGCGCTCGGCCCGCGCCAGTGCATCGAGATCGGCGTCGGCGCGGTCACTCAGGTCGAGCCGGGTGATCGGCAGTTCGGCGGAGGCATGCACGAGTTGGAGCGGAGCGGCGAGGTCGCCGGTCCAGAGGAAGCTCGTTCGCAGGGTCGGATGGCGTGCGACGCCCGCACGCCAGGCTGCCGCGAACCGGTCGGGGTCGAGGTTACGGATCGTGACGCCGAGCTGGTTCACGTAGAGACCCGCTTTCGGCGCGGCCAGCGCGTGGAACAGGATTCCGCCCTGCGTCGGGGTCAACGGATAGATGTCCGTCACGTCCCGCAGATCGAGGCCGTCGATCCGGTCCTGCGTCAGGGCGGCCAGCGGGAAATCGGACGGTGTCGCGCCGCCGGCCTCGGGGTCGAGTCCGTGCTCGGCGAGGGCGGAGAACGCGGCACCGAGCCTTTCGGCGAGGCACTCGATAGTGGCCCCGTCGAAACGGGCGGCGCTGTAGCCGAGGCGCAGGGTGACCGCGCCGTCCCGCAGGAAGCTGTCGACGATCAGCTCGGCGCCGAGAGGTGCGGCGGGATCCGCCGACAGGCGCATCGATTCGGCATCGATGGAGAACAGGGAACCGGCATCGGTGGCGGCGACGGTGCCGAGGTGATTGAACGTCACCTCCGGCCAGGGCTGGGCCGAGAGTTTCGCACGCTCTGATTCCGGGCCGAGGTAGCGCAGGACCGAGTAGCCCGAGCCGTCCCCGGGGAGGGTTCGCACCGCTTCCTTAGTCGACTTTACATCGCGCCCGACATCGCCCGATACCGACAGGGTGACCGGAACCAGGGTGGTGAACCAGCCGACCGTCCGGTCGAGGGGAAGGTTCGTGGCGTCCCCGTCCCGGCCGTGGCGCTCCAGGGTGACGCCCAGCGTCGAGTGCCCCGACCAGGCGGCGACGGCGCGGGACAGGCCGGCGAGGAGCACCTCGTCGAGCCGCATCCCGTAGGCCGTGCGCAGGCGATCGAGCCCAGCCATGAGGGAGGGGTCGAGGACGAGGGTCCTCGTCGCGGCGTGATGCTGGTCACGCGCGCCTTCGGGTCGGTCGACCGGAAGGAGCGCAGTCGAAGGCGCGGACGCCCCAGCCTCGCTGCGACCGGCGATCTCCGCCGCGTGATCTCGCAGACGGTAAGCCCAGGCCCGGAAGGGCGTCGCGACGGCAGGCGCCGATGCGTCTCCCCGGTAGAGCAGGTCGAGGTCGGAGACGAGGATGCGCCACGACACGGCATCCACGACGAGGTGATGGGCCGTGAGAAGCAGGCGCTGACGCCCGTCGGGGAAGTTCGCCAGGATGGCGGCGAAGACGCGGCCGTCGGCGAGGTTGAGGCTGCGCTCGGCGGCGAGGAAGCAGACCCGCGCCTCGTCGTCGCTCTGCACTTCGACGATGGTCAGGGGCTCGGCGAGCATCGCCGGCGATATCGGCTCCTGGATCCAGGCTCCGGTCGCATCGCGGCCGAAGGCGTAGCGCAACGCTTCGTGATGGGCCACCAGGGCCGCCAGCGCGTCGCCGAGGCGATCGGCGTCGAGCCTCACGCGGGCATCGAGTTCGAGGGACTGGTTCCAATGGTCCCGGCGGGCCATCGGCTGTTCGAAGAACCAATGCTGGATGGGCGTGAGCGGCGCAGGGCCTTCCGGCACGGACACCGTGGTCTCCGCCCCATCGGGCCGGGCGATGATGCGGGCCAGGGCGGTGACGGTCTGATGCTCGAAGATCTGGCGCGGCGTCGCGGCAAAGCCCGCTTCGCGCAGGCGGGCGACGATCTGCAGGCTGAGGATGGAATCGCCGCCGGCTTCGAAGAAGTTTCGGTCGGGTGGGATGGCGGGGAGGCCGAGCGCCTTGGCCCAGATCTCGGCCACCACGGTCTCGGTGGCGGTGAGCGGTCGCGAGGGACCGCCCGTCGCCTCGACCAGCGGCGCGGGCTCGGGCAGGGCCGCGCGGTCGAGCTTGCCGTTGGGCGTCAGCGGCAAGCGATCCAGCGCCACGATCCGGCTCGGCACCATGTAGTCCGGCAACCGCCGGGCAAGGTCGGCCCGGAGCGCGCTCGCGTCGAGCTCCGCCCCGGCCGCAGTGACAACGTAGGCCACCAGCAGCGGACCCGCCGGACCCTGCCGCAAAGCCGCCGCCGCGCCCGCCACAATCTCCTGCGCCAGCAGCGCCGCCTCGACCTCGCCGAGCTCGATCCGGAACCCGCGCAGCTTCACCTGCGCGTCGGCCCGGCCGAGATACTCCACCGTCCCGTCCGCCCGCCAGCGCGCCAGATCCCCGGTGCGGTAGAGCCGGCCCCCTTCCCGRCCCGACAGGTCCGGGAACGGATCGGGGATGAACCGGTCCGCCGTCTGCCCGGCCCGGCCGAGATAGCCGCGCGCCAGACCGTCACCGCCCAGATGCAGTTCCCCGGTGACGCCCACAGGCACCGGCTGCAACGCCGCGTCGAGAATGTAGGCCCGCCGGTCCCCCACTGCCCGGCCGATGGGGGCGTAGGCCCCCTCCACCGCGTCGCCGGCCCGCGCCCGCCAGACGAGAGGCGAGATCACCGTCTCGGTGGGGCCGTAGCCGTTGATCAGCAGCGTCGGGTCGAGCGCCCGACCGATCAGCGCGAAGCTCTCCCGCGACAGGGCCTCGCCGCCAAACGCATAGGAGCGCCGGCTCGGGCGAGGGCCGCTGGCGGCCTCCAGCGCCAGCTGATGCATGTAGGCGGTGGGGAAGCCCGCATGGGTCACGCGATGACGCTCCATGGCGTCCAGCGCCTCGCGC
>NZ_LMME01000029.1:0-6601 GCF_001422125.1 Methylobacterium sp. Leaf85
CCCGACTCCGCCAGGACCTTCGTGATCGCCGCCGTCAGCGACGTCTTGCCGTGGTCGACGTGACCGATCGTGCCGATGTTGCAGTGCGGCTTGGTGCGAGCAAACTTCTCTTTGGCCATCGTCACATTCCTAAAACAAAGTCACATGAGCGGTCGCCCAGGGCGGCGCTCGAGGTGTCGAGCCGGGCGAAAGACGCCGCCCGGATAGAGGCTCGGCGTCAGATGATCAAGGGATGATGATTGTGGAGGCCGAATCGAGCCTGCGGCGTGGTCGTCCGGCCAAGGTCCGGCTCCCGTCTTCGATGCGGGGTCAAACCGTCCCGCAGGCCAGGAACTGCGCGCCGAGCGGTATCCGGCCGATGGCCTTCTCGACACCGGGCACCCATCCCCGCCGGAACGGGAAGGCCAGGAAGTGTCGGCTGCGAATGTCCCGCAGCCCTCGTTCCGCGAGGAGCGCCCGGGTCTCGCGGGCGCCGAGCAGGACGGCGTCGTGATCGAAGGGACAGCGCGACACCGCGAGGCGCGTCAGCGGGTTCCACGGGTTGTGCTCGATGATCGCCACGAGCCCGCCCGGGCGGGTGACGCGCCGCATATCGGCCAGCAGGCCGGGACGCTCCGCGACGGGGACGTGATGGAAGACGCAGACGGCCAGCGTCGCGTCGAACGCTCGGTCCTCGAAGGGCAAGGTGCCGCCCTCCTGGAGGCGGTAGCGGTTGCCGGGGTTCTCGCTCTCCGCACGGGCCACGGATTCCGGCGAAGGATCGGTGCCGGCCATCCCCGAGACGATGCCGGCAAGGCGGCGATGGAGGAGGCCGACGCCGCAGCCGACATCGAGGAGCGACGGGCGGGAGGTCCCGAAATGCCGGCCGAATACGTCCGCGAGCAGATCGGCCTTCGCGTCCAGGAAGAAGCCGTGTCCGAGCCCGGAAAAGGCGATGGAATCCTGGACGACCGCATCGTAGCTCGTGCGGTACGCGTCGAAGGCGCTGGTCATGCCGCAATCCTCGATGTCGCGTCCTGCTCGTCCTCCGGGAACCCCACCGCCCGGCCGACCACGTAGAGGGGGCGCTTCTTCACCTCGGTATGGATGCGTCCGACATAGAGGCCGACGATGCCGGTCATCAGCAGGTTCATGCCGGCCAGGAACGAGACGAGGACGACGATGGAGGCCCATCCACTGACCAGGGCCGGGTCGTAGAGGGCGCGCACGGCGATGTAGAATCCGTAAGCCAGCGCGAAGAGGGACACCCCCGTGCCGGCCCAGAGGGCGAAGCGGAGAGGGATGTCGGAGAAGCCGACGATGCCGTCGAAGGCGAGCCGCAGCATCTTCGACCAGCCGTATTTGGTCTGGCCCAGGGTCCGCGAGAGACGGTGGAACGGCACGGCGGTCTGGCGGAAGCCCATCCAGCTGAACATGCCGCGCACGAACCGGTCGCGTTCGGGCATGGCGAGGAAGGCGTCGAGGGCCTTGCGGTCGACGAGGCGGAAATCGCCCACGTCGGCCGGGATGTCGATGGCGGTGAGCGCCCGGATGAGGCGGTAGAACAGGCCGGCGGTCCAGCGCTTGAAGCGGCTCTCGCCCTCCCGGCTCAGGCGCCTCGCATAGACGATCTCGTAGCCCTCGCGCCATTTGGCGGCGAGCTCGAGGACGACCTCCGGCGGGTCCTGAAGGTCGGCATCCATCACCACGACGGCGGCGCCCGCGGCGCGCTCCATCCCGGCGGTGATGGCGACCTGATGACCGAAATTCCGCGACAGGGCGAGATAGCGATAGCGCGGATCGTCCTTGGCGCGGCCGGCGGCGACGATGCCCGTCATGTCGGTGCTGCCGTCATCGACGATGATCACCTCCGCCGGCCCGTCGAGCTTGGCGAGGAGCTGGTCGAGGCGGTGCAGCAGCACCGGCAGCACGACCTCCTCGTTGAAGACGGGAACGACGAGGCTGTAGGTCGGCGTGCCGATCTGCGCCGAGGGAGATGTCACGGTCATGCGTGTCGCCGGCGGACGGAAGGTCCGGTCGGCGGAAGTCTAGCGCCGCATGATTAAGGCCATTCTAACCGGGCGGCGCGAGACGCCTCCTGCCCGCCTACGGATCGGTATCCACGGCCGTGGCGGCGGAGCGTCGGTCGGTCGTTCCCTCGAGGAAGCGGCCGCCGAAGAGCCCGTTGAGGCCGACCACGATGAGGACGGCCACGAGATGCACGGCGAGATCCGTCGCGGTGGCGTCGTGAGGATGGAACGGCACCAGAAGCGCCGCCGCGGCCGCCGCGACCGCGAGCCCCCCCAAGGCCGCCGTGAGTCCGGGGTTCAACGGGCAGGCCCGGCGCAGCATCGTGACCAGCAGGACCGAGAGCGGCAGCGAGACGCCCATCAGAAAGACGAAGCAGCCGCGCATCTCCCCGGCTTCGGCGAGATTCGAAGCCGGAGCGAGCCAGGCCCGCAGGCAGCCGAGCCCGCTGACGCCGAGCCACAGGACGAGGGGCGGGATCGGCAGCAGGGCCCAGGCCCGGCTGCGGCCCGGCACGCTGCTCTGGAAGGCGGCGAAGGCCGCAGCCACGCTCGTCAGGATCGCGCCGAGCGCGGCATAGCGAAGATCCGGAACGCCGAGACGCGCTTGCATGGCGGCGGCATCCGACAGGGGCAGAAGGAGAATACCCAGGCCGAGCACGGCGGAGATCCAGGCGAAGGCCCGCCATCCCGGCCCGGGCAGCGGGCGGATCGGCGCGAGCGACCGGGCCAGTTCCTCGACGAGACGTTCGTGTCTGGCGGGATCAGACATCCGAACCCTCCTTGCCGGATGAGAGAGAGGCACGCAGCGCCTTGAGGGCTCGATGGAAATTGACCTTCAGCGCCGTCTTGGTCCTCCCGGTGAGGAGGGAGGCCTCGTCGAGCGAGAGCTCGCGCAGGGCGATGTGCTCGATCGCTTCGCGCTGCCCCGGGGGAAGATGGGCGACGGCCTGGACCAAGGCCCGGCGACGGTCGCGCTCATCCAGATCGTGCCCCGGCAGGGGGCCATCGTCGGCGCGTGTCTCGTAGGCGATCGCGTCGTCGACCTCGCGCGGCCGGCGGCTGCCCTGGCGCAGGGCATCGATGGCGCGCCGGTGGGCGATGGCACGGAGCCAGGGCAGGAAAGGCCGGGCGGGGTCGTAGCTCGCCCGCGCCTGGTGGATCGTCAGCAGGGTCTCCTGAACCACGTCGTCGATGCCCGTGCCCTGGACACCCTTGGACCTCGCCATCGCGGAAACGACGGGAACGCAGTCGCGCAGGAGCGCACGGTAGGCTGCGGCATCGCCGTTCTGAGCCGCCTGCATCGCGGCCGACAGCGAGGCCTCGCCGGACGATGCCATCGATCGTGCGGGCATGGTCGCGATGCTTCCGGAATCGGCAGGCCGAGCCTGCAGGACGGACAGGCGGCCCGAATGCGCCGCCTGCGCCAGGCTCACGGACGAGACCCTAAGTCGTCGCCGCGGGCTTGGCCACACCGCCCTTCGCCCGTGAGTCCGCGCCCGTGGCATCGGCGGCAAGGGACGACGGACACGGTGTGGGCGAGAAAGCTCATGGGACGCGGTCCTTCGTCGTGGCACCGGGTTCTGCGGCGGCCATGAGAAGGATTTCGGTGATCGCCCTCCCCCGGTTACGCGTCCCGGACCGGAATCCGATCATTGGGCCGACGCACCTCCGAAATCCGACGGGAGCGATGGGTTTGTCAGGTCGAGGAAAGACGAGGGGACGACCGGTTCTTCGATGCCTGTCCGCCGATGCGTCTCTTCGACGAGACTGCTCCGATGCGAAAATACAAATGTCGATCTTTGCAAGAGTAGACAGGCCTCCGGCGCACCAAGGGTGCCCCTTGCATGGGTACTTCCCTGTCCGCTCCATGACAGTCCTGTGGACCACTCAGATATACCAGGCTCTTCCCGAGTGAACCTGGAACTGACCGCCCACGCATTGGTTGAAGGCTGGGCCGTGGCCCGGTCCATGAAGCTATTGGAGCCACAGTGACACTCGGCGTCGACAGGTACGAACTCCGGCAGATCATCGCCGGCCTCAGCGAGGGCGTGATCCTGGTCGAGCCGGACCAGACCATCGCCTATGCCAACGAGGCGGCCCTGGCGATGCACGGGGCGGAATCCGTGAACGAGCTCGGAGAGACCGTCGACGTCTATCGCGAGCGCTTCTCCCTGCGCTACCGCAACAACCGCACGCCCAATCAATACCCGATCGAGCGCGTCGTTGCGGGTGAGACGTTCCACGACGTGGTCGTGGAGGTCACGCGCACCGACGAGCCGGACGTCACCTTCGTCCATTCCTTGCGCAGCCTCGTGGCCACCGATCGCGACGGCAATCCCAGTTGCCTCGCACTGATTCTCAAGGACGTCTCGGATCAGTTCGAGGCCGAGGACCGCTTCGAGAAGACGTTCAACGCGAATCCGGCCCCGGCGGTGATCTGCCGGCTCGCGGACCTGCGACACGTCAAGGTGAATCTCGGCTTCCTCGAGATGACGGGGTACACCCGCGATGCCGTCATCGGCCGCAGCGTCTACGAGGTCGATGTCCTGGCGGGCGCCCGCAGCCGGGATCTGGCCATCTCGCGCCTGAACGAAGGCGGCACCATCCCGCAGATGGAAGCCTGTCTCGATCTGCCCGATGGCGGCGTGCGCCACGTCATCGTCGCCGGCCAGCCGATGGAGTTTGGCGAAGAGCCGTGCATGCTCTTCACCTTCGCCGATCTCGAATTGCGTCGGAAGGCCGAGATGGCCTTGCGTCAGAGCGAGGAGCGCTTCGCGAAGGCCTTCAGCCTCACCCCCGTGCCGACGGTGCTCGCGCGGGCGAACTCTTTCGCCATCACCGGGGTGAACGAGGCCTTCACCCGAGTCTTCGGCCATTCCGCCGAGACTGTCGCCGGGCGCTCACCGGCGGAACTCGGGCTCTGGGTCCACGATGCGGCCCGCGAGAAGTTCGAGAGTGCCGTGGCCATGACCGGCTACGTCCTCGGGCTCGAAGTCTGCCTGCAGCACGAGGATGGGACCAGCCTCGATTGTCTCGTCTCCGCCGAGCGGGTCGAGATCGGGGACGACATCTACGCACTCCTCGTCCTGCAGGACATCACCGAGCGCAAGCGCGGCGAGCGTGACCTGTTCGAGGCCATCGAGACCGTCATGGCCGATACCTCCTGGTTCAGCCGGGGGCTCATCGACAAGCTCGCCAACCTGCGTCGGCCGGGCGGCGAGCACAAGGATTCCGTCTCGCCGAACATGACGGTCCGCGAGCGGCAGATTCTCGATCTCATCTGTTCGGGGCTCGGTGACGATGCCATCGCCAAGCGCCTGACCCTGTCGCGCAACACGGTCCGGAATCATGCCGCCGCCCTCTACCGGAAACTGGGCGTGCACAAGCGATCCGAGGCCATCGTCTGGGGGCGCAACAATGGCTTTCCTGCGGGCTCTGCCGGTTAAATAAAATCGCTCTACCAGTACGAATGCATCATTGATCGGTGGTCGGCAGGCGCCAACTGAGGTGCTGAGCTGCAAGACATGGTGTCAGGCCGATCCGGTATTCGAAGCGATTCATGAGCGTTTTCAAGTCCGCAATCGCGGCTGAAACGCTCAATGGCTCGGTATAAGAAGCCGTCGGCAAGCTGATCGGTGATCAAAACGCGGTGAGCGAAGGACGATCTCAGCAAAAACTACCGAAGTCCACAGTGAAACCCAAGAGCGTTTCCGAGACTTAGGGTGAGGCTGACGGCGCCGGACATCGTCCGGTCGAGATTTTACAGATACAGGAGTGAACATCATGGTCGATACCAATCGGATCACCGGGGCCGCGAAAGAACTCGGCGGCAAGATCCAGGGCGCGGTCGGCGACCTGACCGGTTCGAACCGCAACTCGGTCGAGGGCCGGGCGCGCGAAGTCCAGGGCACGGCCGAGAACCTCTATGGACGGGCGAAGGACGCCGTCGGCGACGCCGCAGACTACGCCGCTGACGCTGCCCGCGATGTCGGCGGACGCATCCGCGACGCCGTCGACGATGTCGCCGGGTCCGACGGACGCGAGATCAAGGCCCGCGCACGCCAGGCGCAGGACGCGGCGGGCGACACCTATGAGCGCGCGGAGCGATCCGTCCGCAATGCCGGCCGCGAGGCTTACGACTACGCCGATGACGCCTATGAGAACGGTGGCCGGTATCTGCGCCAGGGTGGCAGCGAGGTGACCCATCAGGTCGCCGAGCACCCGGTGGCCGCCCTGCTCGTGGCTGGCCTCCTCGGCTACGGCATCGGTCTTCTCATCCACGGCCGCGACTGAACGTCCGCCGCGCCACCCCTCCCCCTTCATCTTCCCCCGCTCGGACTACCGAATTCTTCGGACTACCGACGACCCCGGAGCTCTGCCACGTGTCTTCTTCCTCCAGCATCCCGACGTCGCCGATCGTCGCCGGTGATACCCGCACCGTCCTGCTGAACCAGGTGTCCTGGGGCGCGATCTTCGCCGGCGCGGTCACSGCSCTGGTGACCCAGGTCGTCCTCAACATGGTCGGCGTCGGCATCGGCCTGTCCAGCGTCGGAGCGAACGCCGCCGACAACCCGGCCGCCTCGACCCTGTCG